>DASVCN010000025.1 GCA_036381595.1 Trueperaceae bacterium
CGCCCGGTGGCACTCGCGGGCGTGCTGGCGCAGCCGCTCCCGCTCGACGAGCATCCACTCCTCGAAAGCGGGCGCATCCGGCAGCCGGAAGCCGGACATGAAGTCCCCTCGGTAGAGCCGGGCCGCTTCGTCGTACGAACCCCGGCCGATGAGCTCCTCGAAGCTGCGGGCGTCGAGGAAGAGGGGTGCTTCGGCCCGGATCGAAACGTGCTCCCGTTCGATATCGAAATAGTGCCCCACCGTCTTCCGCAGCTTGCTGAGGGCGACCCGCAGGTTGGCGGCCGGATCGCCGCCCACCAGGTCACCCCACAACAGGTCGAGCAAAGCTTCGCGGCTGTGTCTTTGCGGGCGCACAGCCAGATAGCACAAGAGTGCGGTGGCCTTGGCGGGAAGAGCTAGCGCCGCCCCGCCCAGCTCGAGCCGCGCCTCCCCCAGGAGCATCACTCTCAGCGGTGTCAGTCGACTCGCCTCCAACTTTCGGCACCGCACTTTACCACTCAGGCGATCCCCTTCAGAGCGTTGCTTCAAGGCTTCGGCAGCGGTTTTACGATCCGTTTACGACGCGTAACTAGACTCCTCTTGACCGCAGCGGAAGCGCAACGACAGGGAGACCCAATGAGCGGACCGAAAAGCGAAGGCGCGTTCGCCTACCTGCTTCGGGGTTGGGAGGAGCGGCTGGGCGACGAGGATTCCGCCGAGGATCCCTGTCTGTCTTCCTGGCGCTTCAGCCTCGAGGACCCTCACACCGGCGCCCGCTACGGTTTCGCGTCGCTAGCACTGTTGACGGCGGCGCTCGAACGACGGATGGAACGTAAGGAGGAGGAGTGATGAGAGAAGCGAATCTGAACCTGCGACGACTGCCAATGACGGCACTCCTGGTCATTGCCCTGGTGGCCTGTGGCCAAACGACGCCCGGCCGAGGCAACGACGGCGGCGGCAGCGGGACGATCGACTATGCTCCGGAACCGGCTCCGGCAAGTAACGTCATCGCCTACGTCGCCGCAGGGGGCGACGAGATCCGCTTGATCGACCCGGACGGCAGCAACGACCGCCGGTTATGGGCCCACGGCCTCGCCGATCCCGAATCGGTATACGACGTCTGGAGCATGGAGTGGAACACGTCGGCCACCAGGCTGGCGTTCGCCAGCACCCACGAGAACTGGTGCTCGCTGTTCGCCTCCGACATCTTCTACGTAGGCTCCGATGGCAGCGGCTACAGCCGGGTCACCCAGGCACCGGCCTGCGAGCAACTCGACAACTTCCCTCAGGGAACGGTGCAGGTGCCGGTCAAGAACTGGGGTCTCGACTCCTTCTCCGGCTTCATGTACTTCCAGGGCGCGGCCAGCATCGAGGCGGTCAACCTGCCGGCGAACGGCAGCGGCATGGTTACGTTCGATAACGTAGCCGACGTGGGTGACGGCGAGGACTGGCAGCAGGTCGGAACCGTCATCGTCGGGCCGAACCGGGAGATCAGCTTCTCGACGATCGTCGACGTTGCGGAGAACTCGACGGTGACGACCTCGGAAGCGTCCGTCTACACGCCGTCCACATTCTGGGAAGCGCGCTCGCCCACCTGGAGTCGAACCGGCAACGAAGTAGGGTTCATCTACAACTTCAACTCGTTCACCAGCCTCCCCGTGGAACCGGGACCGCTCGAGTTCGGTACGGCGCTACTCGCCGAGGACGCCATCCTGCCCGGCTACACCGACCACCTCTCGTGGGGCCCCACCCCGGAGACGGCCGACAGCATGCTCTACTTCGGCAGCGACTCCTTCGACGGCGTCGCCGCCATCTACCTCGTTGAGAAGGGCAGCACGAGTGCGGGCGACCCGATACTGACGCTGAACGACTCCTTCGAACAGGTGCTGGACCTGGCCTGGCTCCCCGACGGCTCCGGGTTCGTCTTCTCGCTCACCGACGGCGTGTACGACGACGCGACCGGCCACTCGGACCTCTACCGCTACCGGTTCGGTGACGCGAACGCCGTCGCCCTCACCGACCTGAGCACCAGCGCCGAGTTCGCCGGGCGCTTCAGCCTCTCCCCCGACGGGCAGCAGATCGCCTTCGAACTGGCGACCGACATCAGCGACAGCGGCTTCGACCTCGTCGATCCCGACATCTGGATTCTGGATGTCGATTCCGGAACGGCGGAGCTGCTGGTCGAGGATGCTCGAGCGCCGGCCTGGAGTTGGTGAGGGGGGCCCCGCTCCAGATCGAAGTCACCGCGTACCGTCCAGGCTGAACTGCACCTTCATGCGACTCGGATCGTGCTGGGCGACCTCCAGCCCCTCACGGAACTCCTCGATGGGAAGCACATGCGAGATCAATGGTTCGGTGCGGACCGCGCCGGAACGGATCAGCGATATGGCCTCCGGGAAGGTTCGGTTCACGGCGAAAGAGCCCATCAGAGTGAGGTCTCTGCGGAAGAGCTGGTACGGGGAGACGGAGATCCGGGACACCTCGGGCGCAACCCCGAACACCCATATCGTGCCGGCTGGGCGGACTCGAGCCATGGCGGCCTCCAGGACCGAGGGGACACCGGTGGCGTCGACCACCAGTTCGAAGCCGGAGGGAGCGAAAGTGTCGAGGCGGCGTGCTTCGTCGGGTGTGAGCGCAGCGTCGGCTCCCAACTCCTTGGCGATCGCGAGTCGGCTCTCGACCACGTCGACCATCGCGACCCTAACCGCTCCGGCCGTTCTGAGCGCCTGCAACAGAAGACAGCCCATCGGCCCTGCGCCGTAGATCAAGGCGCTGTATCCACTAGGCAAGGTGAGCCGACACAGCCCCCAGGCCACGCAGGCGAGCGGCTCGATCAGCGCAGCGACCTCGAACGACAGGTCACCGATCGGGTAGACGCTGCGCTCGGGCGCCACCAGGTAGCGGGCGAAGGCCCCGTCACGCGTGACGCCGATCGCCTGGAGGTCGACGCACTGGTTGAAAGCGCCGCGCAGACACTCGTCGCAAGTCAGACAGGCGACGTTGGGATCGACGGTAACGCGGTCCCCAACCCTGCGCCTGAGTACTCCCTCGCCGACCGCCACGACAGTTCCCGCGAACTCGTGACCAGGCGTGACGGGTAGCCTGGCGAGCTCATACTGCCCGCGCAGGATGTGGATATCCGTTCCGCACACGCCTGCCCGGGCAACCTCGATGAGCACCTCGCCGGCGGCGGGCTTCGGCAACTCCAGTCGCTCGACCGCTACCTGGTTCGGCGCCAGGATCCGCGCGGCAGTCATCTCAAGTGGCAAGGGTTTGCCGTTACTGGTCATTCGAGGGCTCCAATCGTCATCTTCGCCATCGCTCCTGCACTGTCGACGTTTCCGATACTACCCGTCACTCAATCGGTTCGACTTACTGGCTGCCACCAACGTCGGTGGCCGGAAATCGACTACGATGCAGGGCCCATGAACGAATCCCGCCGTCAGGACGAGAAGTCCGCTTCGCCACGAGATCTATCCACCCCGCGCCTGCTCCTGCACCTGGAAGGAGCCGTTCTCTTCGCCGGGGCAACGGCCGCCTACTTCTCCACGGGCGGAAGTTGGCCGCTGTTCCTAATCCTGCTGCTGGCCGCCGACCTCTCGATGCTGGGTTACCTGGCCGGCCCGCGCATCGGAGCTCTCGTATACGACCTGTTCCACGCCTACCCCCTGCCGGCCCTGCTGCTGGCACTCTCCTACCTACTGCAAGCACCCGTCCTTGCCCATGTTGGCCTCATCTGGCTGGCGCACATCGGCATGGACCGGACCGTGGGATACGGGCTCAAGTATCCGACGGGATTCAAGGACACGCACCTCCAGAGGTTGTGAGGGTAGAGAGCGGGACGGGCGGCAGAGCCAGCCGAGGTTGTTGCGCACCCGATAGACAAGTACGCCCCTGGCACGGGTTCGTGCCTCCTGTTGCGAATGCGCTACTCTGCCCCCGTGGTCGCCACCGTCAGACTCGCCAGCACCGACGACGAGATACTCCGCTGCTACCCGATCATGCGAGAGCTTCGAACTCACCTCGAGGAAACGTCCTTTCTGGAGCGGGTGCGAAGGCAGGAGCGCGAAGGTTACCGGCTGGCGTATCTCCACCGCAACGGCGAAGTCCTAGCTGTGGCCGGATTCCGAATATCGGAATTCCTCGCCTATGGCAGGATTCTCTACGTCGATGACCTCGTAACCGCTCCTGCTCACCGTTCGACGGGAAGCGGAAAAGTCCTCGTCGACTGGCTCACGGAACGAGCCCGGGGAGCCGGCTGCAACGAGTTGCACCTCGACTCCGGCACCCAACGGCGATCGGCCCACCGCTTCTACCACCGTGAGGGACTCGAGATCGTCAATTTCCATTTCGCCAAGCGGGTTTGACTGAGTCAGCGATACTAGTCGGGGCAACCGCCCAGCACTTACCGCAAGTCGCAAGTCGGGATGCTCGAACCGAAAGCTTTCCTTCCGAACTCACCCCTGATAGTCGGCGCATCCCACCTGGACTGGGCGTTTAGCTGTCGGCCGAGAAGCTGGAGAAGTGGGAGCTTACCGGCGAGCGGGTGGTGCTCGACCTCGTCCCAGTCGCGAAAAATGTGAACCCCAACTTCGAAATCTCATGAAATTTTGAAGTACAGGCGCGGATTCTCATCCGCCCCTCGCCGCTCTACGCGTCCAGGCTTGCCGCCCGCAGCGTCCACGGTTCGAAGCGCACACACTCGTCGAGCAGCGGCAACTTCTCCACCAGGTACTCACGCTCGAACTGGCTGTCGCTCACCGGCTCAACCCTAGCGAGCCCCAGGAAGTGAGCGAAGCGCACCAGGGCACGCAGGGTATAGCAATCGGCAACCAACTCCTCCGCGGAGCGATACGAATAGTTCGCATCCACCTGATGAAGGAGATCGGGATAGGCTCTCTGGAACCACGACTCGTAGTCGCCGTTCGACCTCGCGCTCGAGCCGCGCCTGGCCAGCAGATAGAGGGTGAAGGCGAACGACTGCTGAATCAGGTCGAGGCCATCCGGGTAGTTGTCCCGGTAGGCCCAGTTGAACTCGGTGGCGTAAGAGCGGAGGAGCAGGGGATAGATCTCACGATAGCCACTTTCGGCGAGGGAGCGCTTGCACCTTTGCGTGAGGTAGAACTTTCCTTTCTGACGGCGCAGCAGCCCGGCCAGCTCGGCGGTGATCCTGGCCGCGTTGAGTTCCGGGAAGTCCTCCTCCTTCCGAATGTCGCCCGGCTCCTTCCACCAACGGTACTCCACTGTGTTCGTCCATCGTTCTGCTGCCTCCCTGCACAGGGCGCGCGGCAGATTGCCCTTGGCCGTCGCCTTCAGACCATCCTCGCCCACGGCCTCGAGAATCACACGAACGAGCTCCAAGATCGGCGCCTCCACCTCGTGATCCAGGACCTCGCCGAAGCTCAGCACCTCCGGCGACTCGAACGGGAAGTGGAGCATCCGCATCATCTGCTCCGGCGACAACCCCTGGAAATCCTCCAAGGGCGCATGGTTACGCATCTCGGTCAGACGATCGAGCAGCTCCTGTGCCTCGTCAATCGACTGGAACTCACGACCATCCATGATATGCGCGATCTCCTCGTTGAACTCCCGCGCGCGATTCGGTACCGGCTCGATCTCCTTCCCCAGGCAGCACTTCTTGTACTTTTTCCCGCTGCCGCAGGGACACGGCTCGTTGCGCCCAATCTTGTGGCTGGCCATACGTCCACTCTAGCGTGATGCCCGTGGACAGCAGCACCCGATGGCCGGATGTACCGAGCCCGTGACATTATCAGTGAGTGGATCGCGGCCAGATCGTGAGCTTGTTGCGGGCACTCTGGGAAGCCGACGTCGATTACGTGCTCATCGGCGGGCTTGCCCTCAACCTTCACGGTCTTGTGCGGGCTACAGAAGACATCGACCTGCTACTGGACCCGAGCGCCGACAACGTCAATCGCCTGAGGAGCGCCCTCCGCTCGATCTATGCCGATCCGGAAGTCGAGAAGATAGAAGCTGCGGAACTGGCGGGGAAGTACCCTGTTGTCCGATACGTTCCCCCGGGAGGCAACGCACCCCTGGACCTCATCGCCCGGCTTGGTACGGCATTCGCCTTCCAGGACGCGGAATGGTTGGAACTGGATTTAGAGGGCGTTCCGGTGAGAGTGGCAACACCGGAGAGCCTTTACGCGATGAAGCACCGGACCGGGGCCAGGGACCGGGAAGACGCACGACGGCTGGCTCAGGCCTTCGGCTCGAGCTGGGACTCAGGGGAGGAGGACGACTGATGCCTCTGGAGCGATACTCCTCGATCGAGCAAGCCGAGGATCGGCTGGTTCAGCGGCCGAACCCAGCGGTGGCGCTGGAGCGAATGCTCGAACTTGCTTCGCTGGTGCCAGCCAACCTGCCCCCTCTCTTCGAGCCAGGCGTCTACCCCTTCCGGTCTGTGGAGGAGGCAAACGAAGCCCGGGAAGTTGCGACGGCAACGAGGATGCGCCTCTTGCGGGCGGATCGAGCTAGTCGCCCTTCGCGGGGTCAGCAAGGCGATACCTGACCCGGTGGATCTCGTCGCTCGACGGCCCGAAAGGAGAGCTCCTGACTGTTTCACGGTTCGAAGTCAGATCGGTCGAAGTTCTGGCACAACCTGAACACGACTGATTGATCTGACCATAGAGTCGATCGAATTTTCCCCGGTAGTGAGTAATGTTAGACGTCGATTCAGGATCAGACGCTTCCGACATTCTCACCAGCTGTGCCGCGATCTGCGAAAGAGCGGCGAAACGTAGAGGTCCTGCGCCTTCGCTGGCCTACCGAGCTTGCTTCCAGCGCAGGAGACGAGGATTATCGTTCGTGCGTTACCTCTGCTGGCTCGAGACTGGGCGGTCGGTCTCCGCCTCGAATCAGGCCCTGCGCCAGGAGCGGTTGATCTAGAACTACGCTTCGCTCCTTCCCACACCACTTTGTAGGCTACGCCTCAGTGCTTTGGCTTCCGCAACCCTCGCCTGAAAGCCTCAAAGCGGCGCACAATCCCATCCAAGATCGCCTCCTGATTTTCTCGATTACGTTGCCCAGGAGATGCCGTCTCAACGACAGGTGGTCAGCCTCATCGAGCAGTCCCGACAGGACGTCCAACAGACCGGCGATCACCATTGTCGACGACTGCCGACGCAGGTCACACGCAAGGAGGTAGGGGCCTGTCTCATCGTATTGGAGGTGCCCGTCCGCCAACTCGCTGGAGAGTTCATCGAAGACCCGTTCCGAGAGGACTTCAGTGGCATTCTCGAGAATGAACTCGATATCCGCCAAGTCCCTCTCGGCAGCCCGGTCGGAGTAAGCGAACAGTTTGAGCGCGACATGCCATGGCGGCGTTGCTACCATGATCCGTTCTCCTGCGAGTTCTACTTCTTCTGCATGCTGAAAGGCCTCGTCGAATCCCAGGACGTTCATGCTCCGCCCGGTCTCCGGCCACTCAATCCTCTTTTCGGCGCCGGCGAGTTCCCCTAATGGAATCAAATCGATTGGAATCTTAGTACCTGAGTGTACGAACCGATGGGGATCCGTTCGAAGAAAGGCACCGTCTTGGGTAAGCGCTGCAGCTAACTTCTGGTACCCTTGCCAGCTCTCGAGGCGCACCGCGAAGTCCCAATCTTGTGTCAGTCGCCGCAGTGGTAACCCGTACCTCTCGTCGAGGACAAGAAAGCGGGCGTTTGCACCGACTGCCAGCGCCGGCGCATCCGCTTCTCCCGCAACGCGAAGGACCTCCTGCAGCATTTTCTCTTCCTCCTCAGTTGGCATGAGATTGCTCCCTGAGAATTACGTCCTCAAGAAGGCGGCCTGCCACTTCACGAAGGCGATCACCGCCGAGCGAAAGAAGCTCTGCCCGTACCAGGATCGGGTGGGCGAGTGCGAACTCGGTGTGCGCCCCTGCTGGCACGTATCGGTCAACTGGTTTCAGCGGCGAGAGGATATGGACGTCTGCGTTCTCTGATGTGGGCAGTAGCCTCAGCTCGACACGCAAGTCCTGCTGACGCCTCTTGTCGCAGTGAAGCGTGACCGTTTCCGGCTTCAGATAACCGGTTAGCGCAGCAGCCGCTTCTTCGCCACCTACCAGCACGTCGCTTGGCAACGAATGAAGTAGTGTTTCACGGTCGATCGTGGTGACTCGCCAACTACTGGGTTGGAGTCGTTGTCTGAGTGTTTCCAGGTAGCCGAGTTCCCATCGCTCGAGCAGGTTCCGGAAGTCTCTAACGTGGATAGCGCCTGAGGGCCCTTTGATGAGGTGACCTTCCCTGAGCAAGCTGTTCATGGTCCTACTGACCGAACCCAAGCCAACCCCACTGATCTTCGCAATCTCGCGGTAGGTGCTCTGGCGAAGTTCAGGGTAGGCGAGGAGTACGTAGAGAACCTTTAAGCCGGTCGGCGTGAACGGATCGGTAGTGTGGAACTTTTCTGCCGTCCTCCCTCGGACGACAGCATGAAAGGCAGGGCTTTCGAGATACATATTGCCCGCACCATCGACGAACTGCACTCCTTCGCGCAGGAGGGTATCGACTAGGGCCTCACTGATGGGGTTAGCGATTAGAAGGGGGGACAATCCCGCCATCTGCGAATGATGAACGAGCTGCGCCAGCACCGCGCTGAGGCTGCGCTTATCCACCTTCTTGACTTCGGCCAGGTACTTCTGTTCTCCGGAAGCGGTTTTGAGAGTGATCGTCGCGTCGGCTTTGACATTGGGAGTGCGATCGGCGGCAGCCTCTCTTTCGCCCATCGTCACCTTAGCGCCCGGAAGTTTGCGGAGGTGATTGACAGCTGCGTCGAGGAGGTTCTCTTCGCCAGTCAGATCCATTCTGTTCCAACTATAGCACGTGTTCCAGTTCTTGGAACAGGCTAGTTACCTGGAACATTGCCGTCGGCGAAGACATTCGAGCAGGTCTCTGTCGCCATACTCCAATCGATTCTCGTGCTCCCGCTCTAAATTTCGTTCACAGATGCTGCCAGACGTACTAGCTCCAGCTCTAAACATCGTCTTCTGCCGCATAGCTGTAGGCAATGAATCTGCGCCACGCCGTCATTACTACGCTGGCAGCAACAACAGGTTCTGGAAAACCCTGCACGAGGCCGGCTTCACCGACCGAAGACTACTTCCCTGCAGAGTACGTATCCGTCCTCGACTACAAGCTCGGGCTAACCGATCTCGTAAAGACGAAAGCTGGCATGGACAACTCGCTTTCTCGAGGTGACATCGGCACTGCCTCATTGCGAAAGAAAATGGAGCAGTACATTCCCCGCTACCTAGCCTTCATCAGAAGGAAAGCTGCGAAGGAGTATTTGGGCCGTGACGTCGTTCCCGGCCCGAGGCCAGGTCGCGGTCGAGGGTGTGGTGATGATGCTGATCCCCGCGAGCGAGATCTTCAGGAGCCAGGACAACTGCAACGCCAACTGGAACTACGAGAACGAGGTGGAACCGGAGATCCGCTACTACATGTGGGCGCTGGCTCCCGACCCGTACACGGAAGGCGAACCGGTCCTCGAACTCACCGACCTCTTCCTCCTACCCGACGGCACACTCGACTACGAGGGTGACGTGCCGACGGTGTCGACCTTCTTCCGGGAGGCGGACGCGACGGTCAGATAGCCGCCCGCCTCATATCCCAGGTTGGTAGCCCTGTCTCAGCTACTCCAGTCCGCGCCACTCGACCGGTACGCCGCCGCCGCGCTCATCTTCTGACCGCAGTCGTTCCATGATCGCGGCGTGTCGCTGCGGACTTGGCGGACACGGTTCTCCGCCCTCGTCCAGTACGAAGGTGACGACTTCTATACCGCTTATCGCTTTTTCGCTCACCCGTATCCGAACCGCAAGACCCTCCTCGGTCTCCGGCGGACGCTTGACGGAGAGCAGATTCGGGGCTGTAGGACCGTCCTGAGGATGTTCGACTCTATACGGCTGGAAGATGAAGTTCCCCAGACTCCAGAAAACCGGCTTCCCGTCGACCCACTCCCACGGGTGCGGCACGTGCGGGTGGTGGCCGAAGATCACGTCCACCCCCGCCGCCACCAGGCGCTCGGCCATCGGCCGCTGGTACTCCGCGAGGAAGCCCTGATAGGGCGCCAGCCACATGGGCGGCACCCCCCAGTGGAGAGCCGCAACGACGAGGTCAGCACCCTGGGCCCTTGCGCTGCGCACCAGTTCCTCCGCCCGCTGAAGGTCCTGTTCGTGGGGCCAACTCTGGATGTAGGGCGCAGTGCCAGGTTGCTCGTCGAACAGCGCGCCGTCCACGTAGACGGCCTGATGGGCACGCAGCGGCGCCACACCGAGCCGTCCGTCTCCGGCTGCGTAGCCCCGGGGCACGGTCGCGCAGAGCGCGACGAAGGCGACCTTGGTGCCCGCGATAGTAACGAAGTGCGGACTGAGCGACTCCTCCCCGATGCCCGCACCCACGTGGGCTACCCGGTTCTCCGACAGTGCAGCCATGGTGTCACGAAGTCCGGCTTCGCCGTAGTCGAGCGCGTGGTTGTTCGCCAGCGAGAGGACGTCGAAACCCATCTGCGCCAGGTCGGCTGCACCGGCTGGTGCTCCACGGAACGCCACAGGCTTATCTGACGGCGTGCCGCCATCGGTGAGGGGTATCTCGAGGTTTCCGAAGAAGAGTGCTGGAGATTCCGCCGAGAGGCGTTCCTTCCAACTGGCTACGCGACCGACCGCCGACCGCGAGATAGGGCGTTGGAACGCCACGTCGCCGAAGGCCACCAGATCGAATCCGCTCACGGAACCACTACCACCTTGCCGAACTGATCCTGGCCCTTGAGCCGCCGCATGGCCTCTCTGGCATCGGCCAGGTCGAACACCTTGTCCACCACTGGCTTTAGCTGACCCGCGAAGACGAGGTCCATCACCCGATGGAACTCCCGGAGGTTGCCACACGGCGCGCCCAGTATCTGCCGATGAAACTGATAAATCTCGCGGATGCTGATATCGGGCTGGTCGCCGCTGGTGGCACCGCAGATGACCAGCTTGCCGCCCCGAGCGAGGCTCCGGATGCTCTGCCGCCAGGTCGCCGCACCCACCGAGTCCACCACTATGTCGACGCCCCGGCCATCGGTGACCTCGAGAACCCACTCGTCGAAAGGCCGCTCGTAACCCACCTGCACCGCATCGAAACCGAGTTCGAGCGCCTTCTCTGCCTTGGCCGGGTCTCGGGAGGTGCCCAGGATGCGGCAGCCGAAGCGGGAACCGATGGCAGCGGCCGCGGTCGAGACGCCGGAGCCGACGCCCACGATGAGGATTGTGTCGCCCGGTTGCATCCCACCCCGGTTGATGAGCATCCGCCAGGCTGTGGTGAAGGTGGCCGGAGCGGCTGCCGCTTCCACGAGCGGGAAGCCCTCTGGCACCAGCTTCAGGTTGCGGGCCGGTACTACCGCGAACTCGGCAAGACCACCGTTCACCTCCTCCCCGATTATCTGGTAGTGGTCGCACATCGTTTCTTCACCGGCCCGGCAGTAGCTGCACTTGCCGCAGAACACCCCCGGGTAGACGACCACCGGCTGCCCGGGCCGCCAGCCAGCTTCGAGCGCCTCGCTGCCAGCCGCGTCTATCACCCCGGCGATGTCGACGCCAGGGATCACGGGGAGGTGCTTCTCCCGTATTCCCGGCCCACTTAGCCCCTGCAGGAGCGACAGGTCGGCGCGATTGAGGGCGCAGGCCTTCACCTGGAGGCGGACCTCATCTGGCGCCGGTTCCGGCCTCGGCCACTGCTTGACCTCGACGTCGTCGATCTCGCCGTGCGACTCGACTACGAATGCGTTCATCTGGTTCACTTCGGGTTGCTCCCTTTCGATAGCGAGCAGTGAGCTCGCGGCAGGTCTTCGGTCTTACCTGGAGGTGGGATCTAGGGCGTCACGTAGGCCATCGCCTACGAAGTTGAACGACAGCACCGAAAGGAGGATCACGATGCCGGGGTAGAGGGCGAGCTGAGGGCTGGTCCAGATGTACTGCTGGGAGTTCATCAGCATGTTGCCCCAGGTCGGTTGCGGAGGCTGGATCCCCAAGCCGAGGAAGCTGAGGGCGGACTCGTTCAGGATAGCGATGCCGACAGCGAGGGTGGCAGCCACGATTATCGAGGGGATAGCCTGGGGGAGGACGTGGATGAGCATTATGCGCCGCGCACGGGCCCCAAGGGCGCTGGCCGCCTCCACGAACGTCGCCTCCCGCCAGCGTATGAACTCGCTGCGCACGACACGGGCCACACCCATCCAGGAGGTGAGGCCCAGCACCACGATCACCGCTTGGGGAGAGGTGCCGAACAGGGCCAGAACGCTCAGCAGCAGGAAAAAGAGCGGAATGGCCATCACCGCGTCGGTGAAGCGCATGATCACGCTGTCCACCCAGCCTCGGTAGTAGCCGCTGAGGGAACCGAGGATGGTCCCGGTGACGACCCCAAGCACCATCACCAGGAAACCCACCGCCAGTGAGGTGCGCGCACCGAATATCAGGCGTGTGAGCACGTCGCGGCCCACCTCATCTGTTCCCAGCCAGTGCTCGGACGAGGGAGGCGCGAAGGCGTTGATTGGGTCTGTAGTGATCGGATCGTATGGGGTGAGAAAGGGGGCGAGCAGGGCAACCGCGATCAGCAGCAGCAGGTAGCAGGCACCGGCCACCGACAGCGGATTGGCCAGGAACCGCCTGAGCGCCTTCCCGCTGCGGAGTCCCGGGGCTGCCTCGTCGGGCGTCTCCGTGATGGCACCAGCTATTCCGGTGTTCACGGGGCAGGTCTCCACCGGGGCAGCTGCAACCGATGCGCTCCCAGGAGGCGGGTCATTCGAGCTTCACCCTTGGGTCGAGCAGGGCGTAGAACATGTCGACGATGAGATTGGTCATTACCACCAGGATGGACGCGACGAGGCTGAGCCCCATCACCAGCGGGAAGTCCCGCGCCAACGCCGACTGCACGGCCAGCCTGCCCATGCCGGGCCAGGCGAACACCTGCTCCGTAATCACCGAACCGCTCAGAAGTTGCGGCACCAGTAGTCCGATGACCGTGACGACCGGGAAGAGGGCGTTGCGAAGTGTGTGCTTGTAAAGGACGACCCGGTCGACCAGCCCTTTGGCGCGGGCGGTTCGTACGTAATCCTGACCCAGCACCTGGAGCATGCTCGAGCGGGTGTAGCGCACGATATTCGGCAAAGTGACCGTCGCCAGCACCGAAGCTGGCAGAACCAGATGGGTGAGACGGTCGAGCAGGTCGAATCCGCGGCTCGCGCTGAGCCCGCCGGTGGGCAACCAGTTGAGGGTGACGCCGAAGAGCATGATCAGGAGGATGCCAAGCCAGAAGGCGGGTATCGAGAGCCCGAAGAAGCTGAAGGTCGTTGCCAGGTAGTCGAGCACACTGTAACGGCGGGTGGCCGACAGCACCCCCAGCGGGATGCCTACCAGGACCGAGATCAGCAACGCCGCACCGCCGAGCAGCAGTGTGTTGGGGAGCCGGTCGGCGATGAGTTCGCCGACCGGCATGCTGTACTGGTAGGAGCTTCCGAAGTCGAGCCGGAGCGCTGAGGAGATCCAGGCCAGGTAGCGCAGATGCAGGGGAGCGTCGAGCCCGAAATCGGCGGCGATCCGCTCCCGTTCGACCTCGCTGAACGACATGTTGGCGAGGATCGAGGGGCCGCCGGGCGCCAGATTCACCACCGTGAAGGTGATGAGACTCACCAGCCAGATCACCAGCACCGCCTGGGCCAGCCGTTTGATCAGGAAGGACGGCATCGGCTCCTCTCGGCTCGTCCCTGTGCTCTGCTACCCATCGGACTCACTCCATGCGCCACTCGTGGATGTACTGCAGTGCCGGCCGGTAACCTATCGCCTCGGGCACCCCTTCGAGGTTGGCGTCCATCGCCACGATCTCGTCTGGGTACCAGAGGTAGATCATGGGCAGGTCCTCGGCGAGAAGTTGCTGGAGCTCGTGGTAGATCTGAACGCGCTCCTGCGGGTCGCTCGTTTCGCGTCCGCGTTGCAGCAGGGCATCGGCCTCGTCGCTCCGGTACATCGTGGCGTTGTTGCCGCCTTCGGCAGCGGACGAGTGGTAGTACGGGAAGATGTCGGGATCGGGCGGCGTTACCCACCAGCCGAGAAGCATGTCGAAGTCGCGAGGTACGAGCGCTTCCGAAACGAAGCTGTTGAATTCCAGGCCCTGCAACTCGGTACCGATACCGATGTCACGGAAGTACTGCTGCAGCAAGGTACCCACCTGGGCGAAGACCTGCACGTTGGGGTAGGTGATGGTGAAGGAGAACGGCTCGCCGTCGAGGAGGGCAGTCCCGTCATCGGCGAAGGTGAAGCCAGCCTCTTCGAGCAGTTCACGGGCTCGCTCCGGGTCGTAGTCGTAGGTCTGCACGTCGTCGGTGTAGAAGGTCTGCAGCACCGGAGAGATGGGACCTGTCGCCGGGCTGGCGAAACCCAGGAGAACATTCTCGATCATGACCTTACGGTCGATGGCGTAGGAGAGCGCTTGACGGAACTCCTTTCGATCGAACGGCGTCCGGCTGAGGTTTGGCCCGGCCCAGTAGTAATTGAGCTGATTGCTGGTGGTGATCTCCAACGCGTTGTTGTTACGCAGACGCTGAGTGGTTATCGGGTTATCTATGATCATCACGTCGAGTTCACCGGCCAGCAACCTGGCGAGCTGGCTGTTGGGGTCGGGGATGATCTCGTAGACGACCTCGTCCAGGACTGGAGCCCCGAGGAAGTAGTCGTCGTTGGGCTCTAGCACCACCCTTTGGCCGGGTTCATACTGAGCGAGCGCGAAAGGACCGGTACCGACAGGGTTCTGGCGGTTGAAATCGTTGTTGTTCATGACATCGGTTCCGCGCAGAACGTGAGCCGGCAATATCGGGGTGTTGTAGGCGAGGTTGACGCCAAGGGAAGCGAAGGGACTGGCGAGGTGGAACTCGACCGTATGGTCGTCAACCGCCACCACCTCCTCGACGTTCGCGTAGATCCGGGCGTTGTTGGCACCCACCTCGGGGTTGAGGATCACCTCCTCGAACGTGAAGATTACGTCATCGGCGGTGAATGGCTCACCGTCGTGCCAAACGACGTCGTCGCGAAGGTGGAAGGTCCAGGTGAGGCCATCGTCGCTGGCCTCCCAGCTCTCGGCGAGATCGGGCGCCGTGTCGAAGTCCTTACCCAGCTTGACGAGACCGTTGAAGAGGACCCGGTTCACCATCACGGATTCGACGTAGGCGTTCGGGTGGAGCTGGTTGAATATGGGGTCATCGACTATCGGCAGGACCACCCGGCCGCCTTGAGCGAGTGCCCCGGAACCGACCAGGAGCGCGCCAAGGAGCACGACCAGGGTCACCAGGTAAGAGACCGATTGCTTCGATTTCATCTTTTCCTCCTCAGAGAGTACCGAGCGGATTACGGGAGTAGGGATGCGCAGAATTCAGGGCATGAACGGGATTCGACATCAGAAGTACCAGACGTCCTCCAGCACGCGGATGATGTTCCCGCCGAGCACCTTGGCGATATCCTCGTCCGAATAGCCGTGCTTGACGAGCCAGCGACCGATGTTGGGGAAGGTTTCAGCCGGGTTCTCCAACCCTTCGACGTACTCCACCTGCGGATACTCTTCTGCACCCCTGGAATGCTTGATCGAAAGCTGGGCGGTGAGAGCCTTGTGGAGACCCACGTGATCCCCGAAGAGCGCATCCGGTCCGAAAGCGACGTGGTCGATGCCAACCAACTCGGCGCAATACTCGAAATGCTCCATGAACGACTCTATGCTGTGGCGCGGCTGCTTCTTCGTGATGGTGGTGTGGGGAGCCGCCTCGATGCCGATGACCCCTCCCTTCTCGGCGCATGCCTTTATGACGTCATCCGACTTGAGCCGCTTGGAGTTCCAGAGCGCGCGCGCCCCTGCATGGGTGATGAAGACCGGCTTTTCGCTCACCTCGATCGTGTCGAGGGCGGTCTGGTCGCCGGAGTGGGAGATGTCGATGGCGATGCCCAGCTTGTTCATCCGCCTTACAGCCTTGCGCCCGAAGACGGTCAACCCCCCGTCACGCGGCTCCTTGAGGCCGGCCCCCAGTGCGTTCCCCTCGCTGTAGGCAATGCCCACAGATCGCACCCCTAAGCCGTAGAGGATGTCGAGCCGGTCGAGTTCGTTCTCGATCATCGCTGCACCCTCGAGGGAGACAACGAAAGCGATCTTCCCTTCCCGCTTCGCACGTCTCAAATCGCCGACCGTCGTCGCCAAAAAGACCATTTCCTGGTGGGCGATATCGGAGAGGCGCATGCCCAGATCGAAGATGACGTCTTCCCACTTCCAGCCGTTGCGGCTCGTGATCATCGCGGTGCCGTTCATCAACGCGTCGAACACAACGTCCAGTCCCGAGCGGCTCAGGCCCTCGTAACCGGTCCAGTCACGGCCTTGGCGGCGAAACTCCATGAACTGAGAGAGATCCTCGGGCGCGACGAAGGTGTGGTCGTGCAACGAGATTATGAGGTTCTCTTCGAAAAGACGGCGGACACGCTCCTCCTGAGCCGTGTCCACTTCGACCCGGTAAGGCGGTACTCGGTTGACTTCAGGAGCCAGGGGATAGGGAACGTAGTCCTCGTGCGGCTCGAGATACTGGAATGACTTGTAGCCGTTATACGGTTTGCTGTTCATGTACCTTCCTCATGTCGCTGGATGCGGTGGAGTCGAGACGTCTCGAGTTCAGGGCGAAGTGGGAATACCTCCTTCAGTCGTGTCCCTTCAAAATGAGGCGGCGTGAGACCTCCTGCGCCGCGACACGTACGAGCTCAGCGAAGCGTGCGATGAGCTCGTCGGTCACACGGAACGACGGTCCCCCCACGCTTAGACCGCCGAAGACTGTGCCATCGGCAGTTACGATTGCAGCCCCTGCCCCGCGGGCAGAGGCGTCGAAATCTTCGTTCGATACCGAGTAGCCGCGCGAGGCGATCTCGTCGAGCTCAAGCTCGAGCAGTGCCCGATCGAGCACCGTTCGTTCGGTGTAGAGAGGTAGTTGGTCGAGACGGTCGAGGACATCGGCTCGTTCCTCGGCCGGAAGGGCGGCGAGAATCGCCTTGGGTACGGCCCCAGCGTGCAACGGCAAGGAACGTCCCAACACCGAAACGAGACGCACACTCTGCCGACTCTCGCGCTTGTCCACACAAACCGCACGATCCCCTACGCGCATGAACAGGTGCACTGTCTCACCGGTTTGCTCACTTAGACGGTCGAGCAAGGGCGCCGCTACCTCGACCAGCGATCCGCTGGCGAAGAGAGTGGCGCCGGTCGCCAGCTCCGAAGCAGCTGGCCCCAGTTCGAAGCGTGCGTCCACTGTCGGCGATAGAAACCCTCCCGCCTCCAGTGTCTTGAGGGAGCGATATGCCTGATTGCGTTCGATGCCGAGCTTCTCGACTACTTCGGCAAGACCGAGTCGATGCGGTGGCGCCGAGAACGCTCGCAGGACCCGAAGCGTGCGCAAGGCTGAGGCGATCACGTAGGTCCCGTGCTGGGGGCTCTCGCTCGAATGTCGGAACGTTGGGGAGGAGGCATCTCGCATAGTGATATGAGCGCGCAGTGTAAGACGGGAGCAGGCGAAAGTCAATACGTATGCAGTGGGCCGCATAGTGAAAAGACATCCCCGCTCCCGGCTGTGACACTGCCATTCGAACCGCCCGAACCCGTTCAGTAAGCAAGCCAGTTTGTGGGCTGTGCTGCGCAGGCACGGGGCACGAGCGACCAAGCATTCGAGGTATCCGTTTGCCCATCAGTGAGTGCTTCCACGGGGTTCGGAAGCGGCGACAGAATCTCTGCCGTAGAGTTCAGACATGACATCGCCCCCAGAACGGATCACGGTTCGCTGCCCCTACTGCGCCACCGTCTACGAAGACTGGTACCGAGCCTCCGTCAATCTGGATCTCGACGACTTCGACGACGAGTAC
>DASVCN010000026.1 GCA_036381595.1 Trueperaceae bacterium
CGACGGGTTCACGCTGCGCGATCTCGTGTCGTACAACGACAAGCACAACGAGGCGAACGGCGAGGAAAACCGCGACGGCGAAAACCACAACCGATCGTGGAACTGCGGTGAGGAGGGCCCCTCGAACAACCCCGCCGTCAATGCGCTACGCAACCGGCAGGTGCGGAACTTTCTGACAACGCTCCTGTTGTCGCAGGGAGTTCCGATGATCTGCGGAGGCGACGAGATCGGCCGCACGCAGCAGGGAAACAACAACGGCTATTGTCAGGACAACGAGATCTCCTGGTACGACTGGGAGCTCACCGCCCGCAACGAGGCGCTGCTCGATTTCACCCGACGACTCATCCGGCTTCGCCGAGAGCACCCGGTACTGCGGCGCCGCAAGTTCTTCCAGGGGAACAGGCTCCACGACTCGGAACTGGGGGACATCGAGTTCTTCCAGCCTGACGGCTCACCCATGAACGACGAGCATTGGGAGCAGGGCTGGATCAGGACCATGGGGATGCTGCTCAACGGACGAGCCATGGCCGAGACGGACGAGCGAGGCCGCCCCATCGAGGACGACGTCCTCCTGCTCCTCGTCAACGGCGACTCGAGCGATCAACTCTTCACGTTGCCGGCGAACTCTCTGGCCCGGGAGTGGCGGGTGCTGGTGGACACAAACAGCCCGGGCGAACCGGACCGGGAGGTGCCTGCCGGGGAGGAGTACAGGCTGCAGCCGCGAACCCTGGCCCTGCTGGCGGCAGTGGCACCGGAGGTTCCATAGGAGGGCGACAGGCTCTATCATGTCGCCAATCGAGTCGCTAGGCAGGCAGGAGGATCGATGGAAGGCAACGCCACCGTAGGTCAGCTGCTACACGAGAAGGGCTACGAGGTGTGGACGACCTCGCCCTCTACGCCCGTCTTCGATGCTCTCGAGGAGATGGCGCGCCGCAACGTCGGGGCCCTCGTGGTCGTGAACGGCGAGCGGATCGCAGGCGTCTTCTCGGAGCGGGACTACGCTCGCAAGATCATCCTCGCCGGCCGGAGTTCGAAGGGGACGACGGTGGAGGAGATCATGACTCGAGAGGTCGTTACGGTGGGGCGCTCGGCCACGGTACGGGAGTGCCTCGAGCTGATGACGGAGAAGAGGGTGCGCCATCTGCCGGTCCTCGACGAGGGGCGACTGGTGGGTGTGGTCTCGATAGGTGACGCGGTGAAGTCGATCATCCGCGAGCAGGAATCGTTGATCGAGCAGTTGCAGACGTACATCACCGGCGCTATCTGACTTGGCTCGAGCGCGGCCATGGGCCCGCTCCGCGGGCGGGAGGGCTCGGTAGCTCGTCGCCGCAACGGTCCCGGCATTTACAGAGCTGGCTGCCGCTGGCGGCGACAATCGTCGGGGCGCCGTCGCACCGACCCGGAGGTGGCATGAGCGAACTCAAGGAGCGCTGGCACTACCAGGCCCCGTTGCCGCAGGGCGCGATCGAAGCCGGTCAGGTGATACTGCGGGACGGGACGACCGCGGAGCTACGGCCGGTATCCCCTGGCGACCGCGGCCTCATAGCCGAGTTCCTCTCGCGCACCTCCGCCGACGCCAGGAACCACCGCTTCTTCGGCGAGGTTTCCATGGGCGAGGCCGTCGAGCGGTTGCTCTCATCAGGTGACGTGGCCGAGCGGGCCGGTCTACTGGTTCTCGCCGGGCACGGCGCCGACGTTCGGGTCATAGCCCATGGCAGCTATGTGCGGGATGGCGAGGAGTCTGCCGAGATAGCTTTCATCGTCGACGACGCATACCAGGGGAAGGGCCTGGCGACTCTGCTGCTCGAGCGGCTCGCGCTCATCGCCGCCCGCAACGGCATCCGCTGCTTCCGGGCACCCACCGAAACGGGCAACGTACGCATGCGCGACGTCTTCAGGAGCAGCGGCTTCACGGTTAGCGAGTCGCATGGTGACGGCCAGATCGAAGCGAGCCTCTCCCTGGAGCCGAGCGAAAGGAGCGTGGAACAGGCCGAGACGCGCGAGCGAGTCGCGACGGTGGCCTCGCTGCAGGCGTTCATGAAGCCGAGGAGCGTCGCGCTCGTGGGCGCTTCCCGGGACCCGGCCAGCATCAGCTTCCGCATCCTCCACAACCTTGTGCTCGACCGCTTCGACGGTCCCGTTTACCCGGTCAATCCTCGGGCTTCGGTGGTCGCTTCGATGCCGGCCTACGAGAGCGTGGGCTCCATCCCGGGACCGGTGGACCTGGCCATAGTCGCCGTCCCCAGCAGCGCTGTCCTGCAGGTTGCCCGGGAGTGCGGGGAGAAGGGGGTAAGAGCGCTTCTGGTCATCAGTGCGGGCTTCGCCGAGATAGGCGCCCAGGGCAAGCGGCTCCAGGAGGAGTTGCTGGGGATAACGAGGAGTTACGGCATGCGGCTTCTGGGGCCCAACTGTCTGGGGCTCATCAACACCGCGCCCGGGGTACGGCTCAACGCCAGCTTCGCGCCCTCGTTCCCACCTCACGGGCCGGTGGCGATGGCCTCACAGAGCGGCGCTCTAGGCTTGGCAGTGCTCGAGTACGCGGCCGAGCTGGGGATGGGGCTATCCAGCTTCGCGAGCCTGGGCAACAAGGCGGACGTCTCGGGGAACGACCTGATCCAGTACTGGGAAGACGATCCCGACACCCGAGTGATACTCCTCTACCTCGAGTCGTTCGGGAACCCTCGCCGGTTCGCCCGGCTCGCCCGCCGGGTAGGGCGAAGCAAGCCGATCGTAGTGGTGAAGGCGGGTCGAAGCGGTGCCGGAAGCCGGGCGGCCAGTTCGCACACGGCGGCTCTGGCGGCGAGTGAATCCGCCACCCAGGCGCTGTTCGAACAGACCGGATTGATCCGCGCCGAAACGCTCGAATCGATGTTCGACACGGCGTCGCTGCTCGCGTCACAACCGCTCCCTCAGGGTCCTCGGGTCGCCGTGGTGACCAACGCGGGCGGCCCGGGCATCCTGGCCGTGGACGGGCTCGAGGCGACAGGACTGGAGGCGCCCGAAGCGCCCGAGGGGTTGCGCGCGCGACTCCGAGAACTGCTGCCAGCGGCCGCCTCAACCGGCAACCCGATAGATATGATCGCCTCGGCCACCGCCCGGAATTACCGCGACGTTGTTTCGGCCACACTCGATGACGAGGGCTTCGACTCGGTTCTGGTCCTGTTCACTCCGATCGGTTTGGAAGACACCCATGAGGTGGCGCTGGCGGTTCGTGAGGCGGTGGGCGACGCACGCAGCAGGGGGAATGGAAAGCCGGTCCTCACCTGTTTCATGGGGCAGGACCCGGAGGAGCTAGCCCTGGGAGGAGAGCGCATCCCCAGCTACCGTTTCCCCGAAGCCGCCGCACAGGCGCTAGGGCGCGCCTACCGTTACGCCTCCTGGAAACGGTCGCCGATGGGTCGCATGCCCGAATTCCCGGGGCTTGCGCTGGGTGAAGCACGCGAACTGGTACGGGAGGTTCGAGAGCGTGGCGGCGGCTGGCTCTCGGCAGACGAGGTGCGGAGGCTTCTGAGCTCCTTCGGGCTTCCCCTGCTGGGTGAACGGCTGTGCGACACCGCCGAGGGAGCAGCCGCCGCGGCAGCCGAACTCGGTTTCCCCGTGGCCGTCAAGCTCGCCTCCCGAACGATCCTCCACAAGTCGGAGTGGGACGGCGTGAAACTCGGCCTCGACTCGACGGCCGAGGTGCAGGAGGCGTGCGCCGCCATCGAGGAGCGCCTGCGTGAGGCCGGCAGGCTCGAGGAACTGGACGGCTTCCTCGTTCAACAGATGGCGCCACCCGGCGTGGA
This sequence comes from Trueperaceae bacterium, assembly GCA_036381595.1. NCBI lineage: Bacteria > Thermotogati > Deinococcota > Deinococci > Trueperales > Trueperaceae > Trueperaceae bacterium. The sequence goes on from DASVCN010000026.1 coordinate 3,786, forward strand.
ACTGATGATCGGAGTGGCCCCGGATCCGCTGTTCGGTCCGCTCGTTGCGCTGGGCCTAGGCGGCATCCACGTGGAGGTGCTCCGCGACGTCGTTTTCCGCATCACGCCGTTGACCGACAGGGACGCCAGCCAGATGGTTCGCGGCATCAAGGGGTACCGCCTGCTCACCGGATTCCGCGGCGCGCCGCCTGCCGACCGCGAGGCGCTGGAGGAGGCGTTGTTGCGGGTGTCGCGGATGGTCGAGGAGTTGCCCGAAATCGCCGAACTCGACATCAATCCGGTGCGAGCGCTCGAACCGGGTCGAGGCTGCGTGATCCTCGATGCCAGGGTCAGGCTCCACTAGGCCGGCCCGCCCAGCGGAATCCGACACACTTCGCACGGGTAGCGGCCGAGGTCACGAGGGGGCCCGGGGCCTCTATATATTGAGTTCGTGCCACCCAGGTGGCGTGTTCCGAGAAAGGCCCCCGAGATGCTCGCCGTTCTGGCTCGCTTCCTCCCCGGCAGAAAAGATTACAACTTCGGATACTTCAAAGAGGATCTGCTGGCCGGCCTCACCGTTGCGGTAGTCGCCCTCCCGCTTGCCCTCGCGTTCGGTGTTTCTTCGGGCGCCGGCGCCGCCGCCGGCCTCTATACCGCCATCGTTGCCGGCGTTCTGGCTGCTGCCTTCGGCGGTTCCAACCTGCAGGTGAGCGGGCCCACCGGGGCGATGACGGTGGTTCTGCTGCCGATCGTCGCCCGCTACGGCGCCGGCACGCTGCTGTTCGTGGGCGCCCTCGCAGGTCTGATCCTCATCGCCTTCGCCTTCTCTGGTGTCGGCCGCTACGTCAACTACATACCCTGGCCGGTCGTGGCCGGCTTCACCAGCGGCATCGCGGTCATCATCTTCCTCCAGCAGCTGCCGGGTGTGCTCGGTGTGGCATCGGCCCATGGCGAGTCGATCGTGCCGCTGGCGCTCGAGGCCGTTCGGGGGTACGCCGTTGCCCCGACTCTGCCCCCACTGCTGCTGGGCTCGATGACCGTCGTCCTGATGCTCCTCTGGGGCAGAGTACGCGCCTTGCGCGCTGTCCCCGCCAGCATGGCGGCGCTGCTGGCTGTAACGTTGCTGTCGCTCCTTCCCGCGTTCGGGAACGTTCCCCGGATCGGCTCGATTCCGGTGGGCCTGCCGCTCCCCTCGATCCCGGCCATCCCGGCCGCTGACATGGGCGAACTGCTGCGAGCGGCCCTGGCGGTGGCGGTCCTGGCCGCGCTGGAGAGTCTGCTCTCGGCGATGGTGGCCGATGGCATGACCCAGGGACCGCGGAGTGATCCCAACCGGGAGCTGTTCGGCCAGGGCATCGCCAACCTGGGAGCGGCCGTTTTCGGCGGGGTGCCAGCCACCGCGGCGCTGGCCCGCACCGCAGTCAACGTTCGCTCGGGCGCGAGGACACGGCTGGCGGCGATGATCCACGGCTTCACCCTGCTCATCATCGTCCTCTTCCTCGGTTCCCTCGCCGGGGCGGTGCCGTTGGCGGTCCTTGCCGGGATACTCATGGTGGTGGCGGTCAGGATGGTCGAGCCGCATGCGCTCAGGCTCATCCTGCGGGCCAGCAAGGCCGACGGCTTCGTCCTGCTGCTCACCTTCGCGGTGACGATCGCCTTCGACCTGATCCTGGCCATCGAGATAGGCCTCGTGGCCGCCGGCATCCTCTTCATCGTGAGGGTGAGCAGGCTCTTCAGCGTGCAGGTGCAGGCAGAGGAGCCGCTCGTCGCCGATGACCGAGCCCAGCCGCTCCCACGCGAGGTCGTCACCTACCGGATAGACGGGCCGGTGTTCTTCGGCGCCGCCAACCGCTTCCTCGACCAGCTGACGAAGTCGGTCGGCGACATCCGCTTCGTGGTCCTGCGGATGAGGCGGGTGCCACTGATGGACGTTACCGGGGCTTCCGCACTGGAGGCCCTGTCCGAACACCTCTCACGGAGACGCATCGTGCTGCTCGTGGCGGGACTGCAGCCACAGCCGGAGCAGTTGCTCCGGCGCTCGGGCCTGCTGGCGAGACTCGCCGCCGCGGGCCACCACCTCTTCCCAACCACCGACGAAGCGATCGCGTACGCCCGCCGGCAGTTGGAAGACGCGGACGATCGCCAGGAACAGTCGCGGAGGGTGAACGCGGCTGTGACGTCGGGCGATTGACGACCGCCTCTCGGCTCGCGCCTCTGGTTCCGGCTCTCCAGAGCTCGGACAATGGCGGCTCCCTCCATGCAGGTAGCGGGATCCGGGTCTGTCTTGACGTGCGACCGCGCGGCGACTTACGATTCTGACAACTGAATCAGTAGTCAGGTTCTGGTCGCGGCCCCCGGCGGGGTGTAGTGCGCGACCGGCCGCGGAAGGGTCGCTTCATTGCCGGATCTACCCCAGCCCGCCACTGCCAGGGGCGAGGCCACGCGCCGCAAGCTGCTCGACGCCGCCGAACTGGAGTTCGGCGAGAAGGGCTTCCACTCGGCCTCCATCTCGAGCATCACCGGCCGAGCAGGGGTGGCGCAGGGCACCTTCTACCTCTACTTCCCCTCGAAGGAGGAGATCCTGCGCGAGCTCGTGCGCTACATGGGCCGCGAACTCCGGCGCTCGCTGAGCGCTGCGACGGCCCGAGGCCACGACCGGCTCGAAGTGGAGCGGCTGGGCCTGCGGGCGTTCGTCGAGTTCAGCCTTCGGCACGAGAACCTCTACCGGGTCGTGATGCAGTCGCAGTTCGTGGACGAGCAGATCTACCGCGAGTACTACCTCAAGCTCGCTCAGGGTTACAGCGCCGCCCTCGAGCGGGCCCAGCAGGCGGGCGAAGTGAGAAGCGGAGACGCCGAGTCCCAAGCCTGGGCGCTGATGGGACTGGCTCACTTCCTGGGGTTGAGATTCGCTATCTGGGAGAAGCGCGAACCGCCTGCCGAGGCGATGGAGACGCTCTACGCCTTCATCGAAGGCGCCCTCTCACCGGAGGTGAAGGAGCGGTGATCGGCGTGACCGGAATCGGCGTCTACCTTCCCGAAGCGCGGCTGACCGCGGGGCCCATAGCCCAGGCCAGCGGCCTCCCGGAGTGGGTCGTGCAGGAGAAGCTCGGCCTGAGCGCCAAGCCCGTGCCGGGCGAAGACGATCATCCGACCGAGATGGGCGTCCGGGCGGCGCGTGAAGCGCTGAGCGAGGCGGGTGTGACGCCGCAAGCGGTGGACGTGGTCATCTCGATCACCGAGGAGTACAAGGAGTACCCGGTGTGGACAGCCGGCATCAAGCTGGCGCACGACCTGGGAGCGACCAGGGCCTACGCCTTCGACGTCGGGCAGAAGTGCGGTACCGGCGTACTGGCCCTGAAACTCGCCCGTGACCTGCTGAGGTCGGACCCCGAACTCGATACCGTGCTCATCGCGGGCGGCTACCGCAACGGTGACCTCATCGACTTCGCCGACCCGAACGTCCGCTTCATGTACAACCTCGGGGCCGGAGGAGCCGCTGCGGTGGTGCAGCGTGACGCCGGCCGTAACGAGCTCCTCGCTTCGGCCATCCGCACCGACGGCTCGTTCTCCCTCGACGTGCTGGTCCCGGTCGGGGGCACGAAGGAGCCGATCACGGCCCACAACGTCGACCGCTACAGGCTGCAGGTGCCCGACCCTCAGGGGATGAAGGAGCGCCTCGAGCAGAAGTCGCTCGACAACTTCGTACAGGTTGTGCGCGAGGCGGTGGCGAAGTCGGGCTCTGACCTCGCCGACATCGCATACCTGGCGATGCTTCACGTCAAGCCGAGCGCCCATCGCTACCTGCTGGAACAGCTCGGCCTCGACGAGTCCCGCTCGATCTACCTGCGAGATTACGGCCACCTGGGCCAGGTCGATCAGTTCCTCAGCATCAAGCTCGCCCAGGAGGCGGGGAAACTCCGCCAGGGCGACCTGGTGGTGCTGGTCGCCGCCGGTGTCGGGTACGTATGGAACGCGATCTGCCTCCGTTGGGGCGCGCCATGATCCTGGACTTCGCGGCCCGTCGCGCAGAGCTGACGCCGGACCGCCGGGCCGTCTGGTTCGAGGGCCACTGGCACGACTACCGAGAGCTCGACGTACGCGCGCGCCGGCTGGCGGCACGCCTGGCCGAAGCGGGCGTGGGGCCAGGCGACCGGGTGAGCATCCTCGCTCAGAATCACCTCGCACACATCGACCTGATCCTCGCTACCGCCAAGCTGGGCTTCGCCTACACCCCGTTCAATCACCGGCTGGGCGAAGTCGAACTGACCCGTCTGGCCGAATACGCGAAGCCGGCCTTCCTCCTCTTCGACGACACCAACGCCCGGAAGGCCGCGGCCATCAGCGCCGTTCCCCGCCTCCGGCTGAACGAATACGAAGGGTGGCTGGCTGGCGCCGGGACTATAGGTAGCTACCACCGTCCGGAACCGGAAGAGATCCAGATGATCCTCTTCACGGGCGGCACAACGGGCACGCCTAAGGGGGCCATGCTGCCCTACCGGCAGAACTTCTACAACGGCGTCAACACGGTCTTCTCCTGGGGACTGCGCGACGACGACTGCGTCATCCAGGCGACCCCCTGCTTCCACGCCGCCGTCAACGCCTTCACGACACCTCTGCTTCAGCTTGGCGCGCGAGTGGTGATGCAGGGGAGCTTCGACCCGGGCGAGTACCTGAGGCTGGTCGAGGAGCAGCGGGCGACGATCTTGTTCCTGGTGCCAACCATGTACCAGATGCTCGCCAGGCATCCCGAGTTCGAGTCCGCCGACCTCTCCAGCGTGCGCTGGGCGATCTCCGGCGGCGCGCCCTGCCCCGAACCGGTCCGCGAAGCGTTCGCCCAGCGGGGGATCGACTTCAAGCAGGGCTACGGTCTGACCGAGGCCGGCGTCAACTGTTTCGCCATCGAGCTAGAGGAGGCGGCCCTGAGACCGGGCTCTGTGGGCAAGCCGATGCTCCACGCCCGGGCCGCCATCCGCCACCCGTCAGGGGACGAGGTGGGGCCTGGCGAGGTCGGAGAACTCACTCTCGCGGGCCCGCACCTGTTCGCCGGCTACCTGGCCGACCCGGATGCCACCGCCGAGGTGCTCCGGGACGGCTGGCTATGGACCGGAGACCTCGCTCGGGAGGACGAGGAGGGCTACTTCTACCTCGTGGGGAGACGCAAGGAGATGTTCATCTCCGGCGGAGAGAACGTCTTCCCCGTCGAGATCGAGAACGTGCTCTACCGCCATCCCTCGGTCGCGGAGTGCACCGTGGTCGGTGTACCCGACGAGCACTGGGGAGAGGTAGGCGTGGCCGCCGTGGTCCTGGCCGGCGGCCAGGCGCAGGAGCCGGCTCCCCTGATCGACGAGCTGCGTGAGTTCGTGGCCTCGCAGCTGGCCCGTTACAAGGTCCCCAAGCGGTTCATCTTGCTGAGCGAACTGCCCAAGAGCGGAGCCGGCAAGGTGCTCAAGCGCGAGATCGTCGCCATGGCGGGCCGCGAGCAGGAGGGAAGCGGGCGATGAAGCGCTCGTCAGTGCCCGTCTACGGGGTCCGCCTCGCCTACCGGGAAGCGGGCAGTGGGGATCCTCTGCTGCTGGTGCACGGCAACTTCGCCTCTGGACGCTGGTTCGAGGAGCAACTCGACTCGCCACCGGTCGGCTACCGCCTCATCGCGCCCGACCTGCCCAACTTCGGTGAGTCGGACGGGATGCCGGAGGAGATCTCCATCGCCTCCTACGCCCGCTACCTCGCCGGCTTCTGCGACGCCCTGGCGATCGAACGCCTCACCCTGCTGGGACACAGCCTGGGCGGCGCGGTGGCTCAGGCGTTCGCGACAGAACAGCCCGACCGGATCGAGAGGCTCATCCTCGTAGCGTCGGCGGCACCGGACGGCCACGAAACCCCGGCCGAGCACTTCCCCGTCCTGGAGAGCCTGAAGGGGAACCGGGAGGGTCTGGCCCTGGCACTGGCTGCGACGATGCCCTCCAGGCGGCCGTCCTGGTTCGAGGGTGTCGTCGACGACGCCCTGGCTCTCGCCCCTCACGCCATCACCGGGAACGTCAGGGCCCTGGCGGAGTTCGATGTGAGCGAGGAGGCCCGTTCCTACCCGGGGCCGGTGCTCGTGCTGCGCGGTGACCTCGACCTGCCCCACCTCATCACCGAGGAGATCGCACGGCGCACCGCGGCTGCTTACCCGAACTCCCGCCTCGAACTGTGGCAGGGAGTCGGCCACTCGCCTCAGGTCGAAGCGCCGCAACGATTCAACCGCCTGTTGGCGGAATTCCTCGCGGAGGTGGTCGACGATTGACCGTTCACCAGGATCGGGTCTGGAGTTCCCGGCTCGGGTCGGAGGGTCAGCCATGAGATGAAGCCGGCGCCTTCCCGCTCCCCTGACCCCCAAGCCACTTGCCATGAAGGAGAGAAACTGTGAAGAGAACACTCATCACGACCCTGGCCGCGCTGCTGTGCGCCGCCCTCGCGCAGCCGGTGCAGATCGGGATCCTGAGCCCCTTGACCGGTGCCGCCGCCGGCACCGGCCAGGCTCAACTCGCCGGCTTCGAACTCGCGCTCGAGGAGATCAACGAGGCCGGAGGTGTCCTCGGTGAACCGCTCGAACTCATCGTCGAGGACACCCAGGCGACCCCAGCGGTCGCCCAGGCCGCGTTCGAGAAGCTGATGACCGAAGACGGGGTGGGGATCATCGCGGGCGGTTACTCCAGCAACGTGACCCTTTCGCTCGTCGAGTCGTTCCGCACCTTCCAGCCGATCGTCACCTGGATCGGCGGCGCCTCCTCGGGCATCGGCATCGACGGCTTCGACGGCATCGAGGAGCTCATCGGCGAAGAGGAGTGGTTCTTCCACATCCACCCGTGGGATTACCACAACGTCACCGCAGCTACCGACTACGTCGCCTCGACTGAAGCAGAGACGGTCGCGCTGCTGCACGAGGACTCCGCCTTCGGCGGCCCCGGTGCCGCCGCCGCCGCTGGCTTGCTCGAGGATGCCGGCCTCGACGTCGTACTGCGAGAGTCGTTCACCTCGACGCTGCTCGGTGGCTCCGGCGACTTCCGGGCCGCCATCACCAAAGCCCGCGCCACCGATGCCGACATGCTCTACTGGATCGGCTACGACAGCGACGTTGTGCCGCTGACCTCGCAGGTGCGCGAGCTGGGCTACACGCCCGAATACATCTTCGGTGCCCCTCCCGGATGGCCCGCGGAGTTCGCCTCCTCGCCGGAAGCCCAGTGCGTGACCGGCCTCATCGGCTTCCTCCCGAACCTGCCCAATCCGGAGGCTCAGGAGTTCACCCGCGCCTACCGCGCGATGCACAACGCCGACCCCGAGAACTACATGGCCGCTCTCGCCTACGCGAACCTGTGGGCTCTGGCGGACGCCATCAACGCTGCCGGCACAACCGACCGTGACGAAGTTATCGCCGCTCTCGAGGCCGGTACCTTCCGCTCGCCGATGGGCGACTGGAGCTTCACCGACTCGGAGATCACCTCCCATCAGGGCTTCGGGGCCGAGATGTGGCTGGTGTTCCAGTACCAGAACGGCGTTCGCGAGATCGTCTACCCGATCGAGAAGGCGACCGCACCTCTGCAGACCTGCAACTAGTCGACCTCTCCTGGGCGGGTCTTCGGACCCGCCCACTCGACTCGCTTCCGGATCTCGATGGAAATCACCCTACTCATACAGGCTCTCGTCTCCGGGCTCCTCGCCTCCGGCCTCTACGCCCTCGTGGCGGTGGGCCTGGCACTGGCGATCGGCGTCATCGGAATCGTCAACTTCGCCCACGGCGAGTTCTTCATGATCGGCGCCTTCCTCACCTACCAGCTGGCAGTCAGTTTCGGGCTCGACCCGGTCGTCTCGCTGCTGCTGGTGGCGCCGGCGCTCTTCGTCATCGGTGCCCTCCTCTACCGCACCACAGTCCACTACGTGCTGGGCGCTCCCGAACTGAACCAGATGCTCCTCACCTTCGGACTAGGGATCATCCTCCAGAACGTGGCGCTGCTCGTCTGGGGCGGCGATCCCCGCACCGTCCCGGCGATCCCCTACCGTTCGGCGAGCTTCCAACTCGGTGACGTCACCTTCGGAGCGGTCCTGGTGGGCAGCTTCCTCGTATCGATAGCGCTCGTCGGTGGCCTCTACTGGCTGCTGCTGCGCACCCCTACCGGCCGCGGCATGAGAGCAGTGGCGCAGAACCGGATCGGCGCCAGCCTGGTCGGGCTGGAGGTCGACCGCACCTATCTACTCACCTTCGCCCTATCGGCAGCGCTCGCGGGAATCGGCGGCGTCATGATCGCAGTCATCCAATCCCCGACCCCCATGGTCGGCCTCACGTACACCCTCAAGGCGTTCGCCATCGTGGTACTGGCCGGGCTAGGCAACATCCGCGGGATCCTCTGGGCGAGCCTGCTGGTGGCACTCTCCGAGTCGCTCGTCGCGAACCTGGTGCCCAACGGCGGTTCACTGCGCAACGCGGTATTTTTCGCGATCATCTTCATCGTCCTGGTCGTGAGGGGCAGGAAGGGCGGCGCCGCATGAGGCGGCTCCTCTACCAGGTCGCCGGCGTGGCTGTCGCGGCCGTCCTCCTGCTCGTGCTTCCCGATCTGCTGCGGGCGCTCTTCGGCAGCGCCTCGGTAAGTTACCTCTCGCTGCTGATCAACGCGGCTACACTCGCGATCCTCGCCCTCTCCTGGGACATCCTGGCTCGTACCGGGCAGCTCTCGCTCGCGCACGCGGCTTTCTACGGCGCCGGGGGTTACAGCACCGCCATCCTCATCAACCTCGCCGACGTGCCGCTCTGGCTGGGCCTCCCACTGGGCGGCCTGGTCGCCGGGCTCCTGGCTCTGGCCCTCGGCCCCGTCACCCTGCGGCTGCACGGCATCTACTTCGCCATCGCCACACTCGCCTTCACCGAGGTGTTGCGCGCGGTCGTTCAGCAGTTGCCCAGGGGCATCGCCGGTGGGGCGCCGGGGCTCAACGTCTCTGCCCTCTTCCGCCCCACCTTCATCCCCGGCGAGATGGAGCGCTGGGAGATCGCCTACCTGCGCAACGAGAGCTACTTCGTCGTCTACGTTATCGTCCTCCTCCTCACCATCGCCCTGAGCCTGCTGGTGCAGCGCTCGCGCCTCCGCTCGTCGTTCACCGCGGTGAGGGTCAACCAGCAGGTGGCTGCCGTCATGGGAGTGAACCCGGCACGAGCGAAGCTTCTTGCGTTCATCCTCTCGAGCGTGCCGGTTGGAATCCTCGGAGCCCTCGAAGCGCATCGTCACGGGTCGGTCAACCCGTTCGACACCTTCGGCATCGGAACCACCGTGCTGGCCCTGGTGACCCCGATCTTCGGCGGCCTCTACACCACCTTCGGTCCGATAGTCGGCGCCATCGTGCTCTCGGCACTCGAGGAGACCCTGCGCCGCTCGATAGAGAACGGCTACCTGATCGTCTACGGGGTGGTCCTCGTCACCGCTGTGCTGTTCATGCCGCGGGGACTGGTGGGCCTCTTCGACCGGCTCCGCCGCCGGCGACCCGCGAGCGGCCAGCGCCCGGGACTCCGCAGCCCGGAGAGGGAGGGCCCATGAGCCTCCTGCGAGTGACGTCGCTCAGCAAGCGGTTCGGCGGCCTCGACGCCGTCAAGAACCTCGACCTGGAGGTGAACGAGGGCGAGATCGTCGCGATCATCGGGCCTAACGGCGCCGGCAAGACGACCACCCTCAACCTGCTGTCGGGCCTCCTGGAACCGACCGGCGGCACCATCGAACTGGCTGGGCGCGAGATCGGTGGTGTCTCGCCCGATGTTCGCTGTCATCTTGGCCTCGGCCGCGCCTTCCAGGTCGTCCAGCCGTTCCCCGAGATGACCGTGACCGAGAACGTGCGGGTAGGAGCTCTGTTCGGCACACCGGGCATCTCCGCCGCCGAGGCTACCCGTGTAACCGAGCGGAGCCTCGAGCGGACCGGCCTCTGGGATCTGCGCGAGACGCCAGCGGAGGAGCTGACGCTGATGCAGGAGAAGCGGCTCGAGATCGCCCGCGCCCTCGCCACCCAGCCGAGGGTGATTCTGCTCGACGAAGTCATGGCCGGCCTACGGCCGGCGGAGGCTCGCGAGGCGGTGGGGCTGGTCAAGGACATCCGAGCCGGGGGGGTGACCGTCATCTTCATCGAACACGTGATGCCAGTGGTGCGAGATCTCGCCGATCGGGTAGTCGTGATGGACTACGGCCGGAAGATCGCCGAGGGTGATTACGCGGAGGTTACCGCCAATCCTCATGTGGTGGAGGCGTACCTGGGCAGCGCGGAGGAGGCGCAGCTGTGACCCACGGCAACGGCAACGCGCTGCGCATAGACTCCCTCTCGACGGGATACGGGAAGATACAGGTCCTCTGGGAACTCTCGCTGGCGGTGCCCCAAGGCTCCTTCGCGGCGATCATCGGCGCCAACGGGGCAGGTAAGTCGACATTGCTGCGCACGATCTCCGGGCTGCTGCCCGCCTGGTCCGGCCAGGTCGAGGCGGTGGGGCGAAGCCTGACCGGCTCGAGTCCGGCCCAGATCGTCCGGCTGGGGGTGGGCCACGTCCCGGAAGGCAGACAGCTCTTCCCTGCCATGACGGTGGCCGAGAACCTGGAGAGCGGCGCGGACTATCTGCCTTCGGCCCGGAAGCAGGCAGCGAAGACGCGCAAGTTCGTGTTCGAGCTCTTCCCCCGTCTCGCCGAGCGGGCGCCTCAGCTAGCGGGCACGCTTTCGGGCGGCGAACAGCAGATGCTCGCCATCGGCCGGGCGCTCATGAGCCGGCCGAGTCTGCTCCTCGTCGACGAGCCGAGCCTCGGCCTCGCCCCTGCCCTCACCCAGACCGTCTTCGCCGCGCTGCGGTCGATCAACGACGAGGGGGTGACGGTAGTGCTGGTGGAGCAGAACGTGCGTCAGTCGCTCCGTCTCGCCGACGTCGCGTTCGTACTCGAGAACGGTCGCATAACCAGGAGGGGAACCGGCGACGAACTGCTCGAGGACGAGGCGGTCCGGGCCGCTTACCTGGCGCTCTAGCCCGACGAAGGAGTAGACCGGTGAGTGATGTGACGGGACGATTGGAACGACTCGTGGGAGTCGAGATAGGCCCGGGCCGTTGGCTCGAGATCGACCAGGGAACGATCGACCGCTTCGCCGCCGCCACCTTGGATGAGCAGTGGATCCACGTGGACCCGGCGCGAGCGGCCAAGGAGTCGCCGTTCGGCGGGACAGTCGCCCACGGCATGCTCACCCTCAGTCTCGCGCCCAAGCTGGCGATCGAGCTGCTCGAGCTCGAGACGGCGCCGCTCGTCATCAACTACGGACTGAACAGGGTCCGCTTCCCCGCGCCGCTGCGGGCCGGGCAGCGCATCCGGCTGTTCCTCAGCATCATCAAGGTGGAAAGGCTGACCGGAGGCGCTCGAGTCCCCTTCGACCTGCGGATCGAGGCCGAGGGATCGCCCAAGCCTGTATGCGTGGCGCAGATGATCTTCCAGTTGCAGGAGTAGCCGGCGCTCGTCGAGTCACATGGCAGCACAAGACTTGACATGACGACACTCATGTTATATATGTGACGCAGAGGCGCTCGCAAGAGTGCCGAAATCCGGATGGGAGGTTTCAGATATGGCACTGGTTCGTAGGCAGCAACCGCGCAGCAACTCCTGGAATCTCGCAAGCGGCAGCAACGTACCGAGCCTCTTCCAGGAGTTCGACCAGCTCTTCAACCAGCTGGCTGCACCGTCTCTCGGCACCACGCAGTGGACGCAGGGCTACCCGATCGACCTCTTCGAGACCGGCGAGGAGCTGGTGCTCCAGATGGCGGTGCCCGGTGTGCAGAGCGAGGATCTCGACATCAGCATCGAGGGCCGCGAGCTCTCCATCCAGGGCAACCTGCCGCAGGCCGAGGACGAGGCTCGCCGCTACTGGCTGCAGACCATACCGGTGGGAGAGTTCCGTCGCACGCTCACGCTCCCTGTCCAGGTCGAGGTTGACAACGTGAGCGCGACCGTCGAGAACGGACTGCTGACCCTGCGTATGCCCAAGCAGGTGCAGGCGCGAGCCAGGAAGATCAGCATCTCGAACCGCTGAGCGGCGATCAGGAGCGCGAGTCGAGTATCAGGCGCGGGCAGTGCCCGCGCCTTTTCCTCTGCCCACATTTCACTCTCCTTTCGAGGGAGCCCTATGTCAGATAGCCGAGTTGGCCAACAGTTCGAACTGGGCGTCTACACCTTCGCCGACCGGGCGATGACGCCGCTTACCGACCACACCGTGAGTCCCGCCCACCGGCTCGCGGACCTGCTCGAAGAGATATCGCTGGCCGACGAACTAGGTCTCGATGTGTTCGGTGTAGGTGAGCATCACCGGCCCGACTACGTCGTGTCCTCGCCCGCGGTCGTCCTCGCCGCGGCGGCCGCCCGCACCGAGCGGATCAAGCTGACCAGCGCCGTGACGGTCCTCAGTTCCGACGATCCGGTGAGGGTGTTCCAGCAGTTCGCCACGGTAGACCTGATCTCCGGCGGGCGCGCCGAGATCATGGCTGGCCGCGGATCGTTCATCGAGTCGTTCCCCCTCTTCGGTTACGACCTGAGGCATTACGACGAACTTTTCAGTGAGAAGCTGGAGCTCCTGCTTCGACTGAGGAGGGACGAGCGGGTCGACTGGTCGGGGAAGCATCGTCCTCCACTCGAAAAGGCCGGCGTCTATCCGCGACCCGAACGGGAGCTGCCGATCTGGATAGCCGTAGGAGGAACGCCCGAGTCCGCCGCCCGGGCGGGCAGCCTTGGCCTGCCGATGGCGCTGGCGATCATCGGGGGCGCTCCCGAGCGGTTCGAGCCGTTCGCGAGGATCCACCGAGAGGCGTGGACATTGGCCGGGCACGACCCGAGCGATCTCGCTCTGAGCATCAACTCGCACGCTTTCGTCGGCGACACCTCGGGAGGCGCAGCCAACGACTTCTTCCCCTACTACGCGAGGGCGATGAGTCGCATCGGCCGAGAGCGCGGCTGGCCCCCCACCACCAGAGAGCAGTTCGAGGCACTTCGCACGCCTCGCGGGGCTCTCGCCGTCGGCGAGCCCGAAGAGGTCGCAGAGAAGATCCTCTTCCAGCACTCGATCTTCGGCCACCAACGCTTCATGGCGCAGATGGACGTAGGGGCGGTGCCGCACGACAAGCTGATGCGCTCGATCGAGCTGTTCGGAACGAAGGTCGCACCGCTGGTGCGAGCGGAGGTCGCGAGGCGAACGGATTCCGGCTAGCAAAACGTTTGCCAGGAAGCCGACCATCCGCCCGAGTGGTAGTGCCTGATGGGGCTGGCGGTTGCGCGGACCCACTTCACGCCCGTTCGAAACTACTCCCCGCTTGGCGGAACCAGTGTTTCCTCGACGTTGAACTCGATACGACGTACGACCGGAATGAGGGTAAACTCCACGCGCTCCCTCTCCCCTGCCCGGAGATCGAGTTTCTGGTGGTCTGGCTCAAGCCTGAAACCTGTCGATAGCGATGGCTGGACGACCCGAATCGTCCAGATGCCCGGCGGTACCCGTTCGAAGTCGAAGCTTCCACCGGCATCGGTGATGGCGTACAGGACATCGTCCGAACTCCTAAGCTCCACCCGCACGCCTCGGTTGGCGTCCTCGAACGTCGCTTCGTCTCCGACCGCCGTGGCGCTTCGTTCGGGGATCGTGACATCGAGCACGCCCGATACGACCGCGCTCTTGATGACCTCGAAATCGATCCTCGCCTCCTCCCCTTCGGCGATCGTGATCCGCTGCGGCGGAGCGGGGATCAGCAGGCGGTCCGCCGCCAACACGTCACGGAACTCGACCTGGACGACGTGTTCGCCCACCGGCAGTGCCGGGAAGGAGAAGTTTCCATCCGCGCCGCTGGTCAACGACTGCCCGGCTACGCTTATCACCACCCCCTCGATAGGTTCGCCCTTGGCGGTAGCGATTCTTCCAGCCAGCCTGCCTATGCCCGGTCGTCGTCCGAGCGGGACATTCAGAGGTACGGAATAGCTTAGTTCGAACTTCACCGAATAGGGCAGCTCGCGGACTGCCTTCACGCTTACGTCCACGCTGAGAGCGTGATCGCCAGGAAGAGCGTAGTCGGCTCGCAGCTGGGCATCCCATAGTTTGCTGGAGTTGAACAGGTGGACGGTCGCTCCACCACCGACGACGAGACTCTCGGTCAACGACCCGGCCCAGCGAACCCCGAAAGCCAGGTCGTCGAGCCGCGGGAACAGCAGATCGTACTCGCCGTCTAGGCTCATGGTCAGCCTTCCCGTATCACCCGTGGGAATCCCTGCGGCAGCCTCGTAATTCAGCGTGCGGCTCATGGCAGAGCCGGGACTCTTCTGCTGCTCCAACTGGACCGATTGCGCCAGGGCGAACCCCGACGGTGCACGGTAGCTCGCGAGCAAAGAGGCCAGGTCCTTATCATGCACACCCGCGGTTCGTTCCTCATAGTTGCTCGAAAAGGAACCTGCGATGCTGAACCGCCCCGCCGAAAAACTGACGCCTACCCGGTACTCCTCGGAAAGCCGGCTCGCCTCGGACGGTGGCATGAAGAGAAAGGGGGAGTCGGGCGACCAGGCCCACGAAGTCGAATAGCGGGCCGAAAGGAACAGGGGGAATTGCGGCGCGATCCGCAACGGTTCGTTCATGCGGAACAACGACTCGAGCGAGACCGCGAATGCGTGCTGGTCGTTTCGATCGAAACCTGCGCTGCTGGTGTGGACTCTCAGCCTTACGAAACTAACTCCTTCGTTCAGCTGTCCGTCGACTTCGAACCCATGAGAGAGATTCGCGCCCCTCGGGAGCCTTACACCGTAGGTCAAGGCTATGGAACCCAACTGCACGACGGTGGGGTCGCGAAGACGCGGCGTGTATCGAACGGCGAAGGATCCCAGGAGTCCAGCGCTGGAAGCGTTGACGGTGACCGACAGGTCGGTGTCTTCGTTCAGGTCGCCTGAGAGGCCGGCCGTCAGACCCGTGGTGCCATCGCTGCTGTAGCCCTGCACCTCGATGATGACGGGCAGGTTCCGAAGAGGCCCGGTCTCGTAACTTGCGCTCACTCCGAAACCGTTGACGCTGGGAGTCAAGAGCGAGGTGCTGAAACTCTGATCTCCCAGGAGCAGCTTGAACTCCGGCAACCGATATTCGACTACCAGACCCTCGAGCAGATCGTCGGGAGCGATGCGGATATCTACCCGGAACTGTCCCTCGCTCCGCTCGGCGAGGCTTCCTGTGCCGCTGATCTCGAGGGCGGCACCCTCTCCGGAAGAGGCCCCGGAACTATCTCCGAGATAAGAGAGCTTGGCGGTAAGCGGAAAGGTGTGATAGGCGGAAGATGCGGGGAGCGCCTTGGGGATGAGGACGGTACGGCTCGTGCCTGATGCCGAGATCGTCGGGGCGCTCAGACTGACCGCTCGGAGAGTGAGCGTGTGGGAAGTTTGCCGCGTGGGCCTTGGACCAGTGGCCACGACGCCGACCTCCGCGCTCTCCCCCGGTGTCAGAGCTACGACATCGGGAACGGTACGGACGTCGAAACCCAGACTGCTGCTCGCCGACAACCGCCACTCATGGGTGGTGTTGCCCTCGTTCAGGAAGAGGAAGGTGGTCTCGAACGCCTCGGCGGTGACGAACTCGGGTTCGTCCACGGCACGGATGAGAACACGATCTATCGCCGGGACCGTGACCGTGAAGAGCGCCTCACGTCGCTCATCCTCTCCAGAGACGTAGTAGGTGAGGGGAAAGGTGTGGTTACCCGATTTCGCATCGACTGACACGAGAACGCTCATGATCACGACTCGGGAGGCGCCGGGATCGAGGCTGAAGTCAGAGGGAGGGACCAGTACCAGCCAGCCGCTTGGCACAGTCAGCTGCGGCTCCACCGTCTGCCACTCAGCGGACCGATTTTCGAAGCGGACACGTAGGCTCAGGGTCTGGCGGGGTTGCGCTTCGAGAACCGGGGTGAGCACCTGGACCGTCACGCCTGCTCCCTGAGCCATCGTTCGCGTCAGGAAGAAAACGCAGAGGAACAGGACTAACGCACAACGGGCTCGGGATCGCATTTCGGCCCGTTTCGGAAGCTATCGAACGGTAGCGTCGAGGTTGTAACGGGCTCCGAAAACGCTGTTACCACCTGCGTCGGCAACTACCACCGCCTGGTACACCTCGTGTTGGAGGCTTCCCAGCTCGAAGGTGAGCCGGTCGGTGGCGCCTGGGTAGGTTCGTGCGCTCTGCCCCTCCACCCGCTTCACCAACATTCCATCGGAGTCGTAGAGCTCGAGCCAGGAGCCCGTCTCGACGACGAACGCTCCGGAGTTCGTGAGACCCACCTGCAGGTAGTAGTGGCCGTCGTCATCCGGCGCGAACAGGGGGTCCGTGAACTGGATGCTGTTGCGTTCGGGCGTGCCGATGTGGGTGAGGACGGTGACGGAGTACTGGAAGCGAACATTGATCGTGGTCGTGACGCTGGCATCGGCCGACTGCTCCCTTACGACGCTCGGATCGAGGGGCTGGACCTGCAAGAGGCTCCAATAGCTCCCGTTCAGCGAAGGATCGTCGGGGACCGCGATCGTGAAAGGTACGTCGAGGCTGGAGTTGGCCGGCACTACCGCTTGCGGTGCGACATCTATCCAGCCAGCATTCGATCGGTCTAGCTTGCCGCTCGGCAAGAACTCGATCTCTCCTTCAGGAGAGAAGCCCATGTCGGCCTGGGATATCGAGACGAGCGCGTCGGCCTCGCCGGTGTTCGAGAGGGTGATGCTTCCGTGCCTGACCACGCCTGGTACGGCACGTATCTCCTGTCGCAACGCGCTCGATACGATCACCGAAGCGAGCCCGGTCGGGTCCGGTGACTGGGCGAGCGCGACGTTCGCGGCGGAAAGAAGGGCGACGACGACAAGCGCCAGGGGCAGTGCGACCGAACGCGCGTCCATTCTGTTACTCATCCATTTCAACTGCGACTTCTCCGAAAAACGGCAGGATGGCTTTCGCCATCCTGCCTCGAACACGTGACGATTACTTCTGGGCGATAGAGAACGTGATGTCAGCGGTGTAGCTGCCTGCGGCTACCTCCTGGGTAGTGACCGCTTCGAGGGTCACGGTTACGCTGCCGCTGGCGTTCTTGATGCCGGTAACGACATCGGCCGTGCTGCCGGCGGTATTGTCGGCGTTCACCAGGACCACGGCCGTGGGTCCGGGGGACCCTCCGTTGGTATCGGAACTGTTCACGACGGCGCTCTTGTAGCTGAGCTTCGGATACGCGGTCGTGGTGCCGGTGCCACTGTAGGTCCAAACGGCGCCAGACGTGGTGTCGGCAACCGCGGCGGCGGTAATGGCATGGCTCAAACCGTCGTTGCTAGCGTAATCGAGAACGGTGCTGGCGTCCGACACTGTGGCGCCACCGGCGGCCAGGGTGAACGCTATGTCGGCATTCGTGGTGGCCGCGGTCAGGCTAGTGGCGCCCGAAACGGTCGCTGTGGCCGTCTGGGTGACCTGCGCCAAGGCGACCGGCAGTACCAGGGCCGTTAGCGCGACGAAAGTCCTCACGAGAATCTTGCTGCTGAACATCTTCTTCCTCCTGTTCGGCATCATTCCGATGCCGGTCCTGTTTTGTGGGCCCCTGCCCGGCGGTTGCCGGTTGCTTTTCGGGGATCCTGCCAGCAACACAGTTCCTCAAACAGAAGGAAGGAAATACTCTTGCTTCCGATTAGTCCTATGTGCCTTCAGCCGGTTGCGCTACTAGCTCCATCTGGTCCAGGCGCCCAAATTGCGGACCAGACTTCATCGCTTCTGCAGGCGTATTCAGTTGTCGCCCGAGAACCTCTAGGTTCCCAAGACGAAGTGTAACAGCTGGACCCGCTGCCGCAGCGACATATCTAACAACCCGAGCCCGCATTTTTCGCGTTCACGACGACGTTTACACGACACGACCCGGGCGTCGCTCGACACTCGGATCAAGTCATCGAACGCCCGTACCAGCTGCCGTGGCGTCATGGGATGCCGGCCGCGCTAACCGCGAGGCGAGCCGAGTCGTCGCTCCCTAGGCCATCTCAGATTCCTGGGCCATCACCTCGAGGAACGCGTCGACGACCTGCGGGTCGAACTGCCGACCGCGTTGCGCCCGGATGTACTCCAGGGCCTTCTCCCGCGGCCAGGCCGGCCGGTAGGGGCGGACCGAAGTCAGGGCGTCGAACACGTCGACTACCGCGAATATCCGGGCCGGCAGAGGTATCTCTGCCTCCTTCAGACCCAGCGGGTAGCCCTTGCCGTCCCACCTCTCGTGGTGTGCATAGGGGATGTCCAGTGCCGGCCTCAGGAACGTGATGGGCGAAAGGAGCTTGAAGGCATGCTCGGGGTGCGCCTTCATCAACTCCCACTCGTCGGTCGCCAGCTTCCCTTTCTTCAGCAGTATCGAGTCCGGGACAGCCATCTTGCCGATGTCGTGGAGCAGCGCTCCCCACCTGAGGAACACCAGCTCGTCGCTGGGGAAGTCGAGTTTCCGGGCCAGGGTCGTGGTCAACTCGGTGACCCTGCGCGAGTGACCTTCGGTCTCGCGATCCCGCAGGTCGAGCGCCCGCGCCCAACCCTCGATGGTGGTGTCGTACGCCAGCGTCAACTCCTCGTTGGCCCGGGACTGTTGCTGGAAGAGCATGGCGTTGTCGATCGCGATCGCAGCCTGCGTCGCCATCGCCTCGAGGAACTCGTACCAGTCCTCATCCTTGTGGCAGCCGTCCCGGCAGAAGAGTTCGAGCACCCCCTGAACGCGACCCTTGGCGATCAACGGCACCGCCCAGTAGTGGGCGAACTCCTCCTTGGCGAGTTCGTCCGAGCCCACGATCTCCCTTACGATCTCATCTCCCTCGAGCTGCACCATCCGCTGGGTGAGGGCGGCACGTCCCGCCGGCCCCTCCCCCAACCGCAGCCGAGCGCCGTGCAGTGCCCTGGTCTTGAATCCCTTGGAGGCCGAGAAGGTGAGCATCTGAGCGTCCGGTTCATGCAGCAGCACGGCAGCAGCGTCAACCTTCAGGCGGTAGCGGGCACCGTCAAGGAAGACCGAGAGCACCAGGGGAAGCTCGAGGCTGCCCGAGATCGCCCGGTCTATCTCCTGCAACGTGTCGAGGCGTTCGAGACGCTCCTCCAGGTCCGAGTTGAGGGCATCGATCTTGGCTCGTGCCTCGTGCTGCTCGGAATGGTCGAGCCCCACGCCTGCCAGATAGATCTTGCCCCCGAGCGTGACCCGCATCCCGGTGCAGAGGTAGGGGATCCGCTCTCCGCTCTTCGTCAGGACCGTGAGGACGGCCGTAGCGGACGCGCCCGCGAGAACCTGCGCCATCAGTTCCTTGGTGCGCTCGCGCTCCTCCGGAACGACGACGTCCAGAGGGGAGAGGTTCTCCAGCTCGCTCTCCTCGTAACCGGTGACTTGGAGCAGGTTCTCGTTCCAGCGGACGTAACGGCCGTCCTCATCGAACAGGTAGAAGATCCCGGGAGTCGCCTCGAGGAGGGATTCGACGAACTCCTGCTCCTCTCTGAGCGCTTCCTCTACCGCCTTGCTCTCGGTTACGTCGCGTGAGTTGATCACGATCGCGCCCACCTCGGGATCGTCGAGCAGATTCACGCCTGCCGACTCGATCCAGCGCCACTCCCCACTCTTGTGCCGCACTCGGTAGGTCGCCCGGCCGTGGCCGCCGGTCGTCTCCTTCTCGAAGCGTTCCCGCACCGGCAAGTCTTCCGGGTGCACGAAAGCCATGACGCTCTTGCCTTCGACCTCGCTCGGTTCGTAGCCCAGTATCTGCCTTATCGCGGGGCTCTCGAAGGTGATCACTCCGTTCGCATCTACCATCCGAACCATATCGCTGCTGTTCTGCACCAGCGACCGGAACCGGGCTTCGGACCGCGCCAACTCGCGGACCGCCTGCTGTTCACGTCGGCGCGAGCGTGAAGCCAGGAGCCCGACGAAGAGACCGGTCGTGACCACGAACAGCCACCCTTTGGCGGTCTGCATACGCGACAGCACCTGAGGGTCCTGACTGACGAGCAGGAGGAGCCGGTCGGAGAAGAGGATCCAGGTGGCGGCCAGCACGACGTAGACCAGCGCGGCCTTCAGCGGAGTCGAGATGTATCGGGTCAGTGAGCGGAGCATGAATTCAGGAGAAGCCTCTCTGGCTGCCTGCCCTGGGGGGCGGACAAAGGGGCATCCTACACCTTCTCGTCTAACTCGATTCTTACAGAGGTACCGATGCGCGGGTTGCTCGATGCGCCCTCGTCCGGCCCAGGCGCGGGTTGCTCGATGCGCCGTCGTCCGGCCCAGGCGCGGGCTGCTCGATGCACCCTCGTCCGGCCTAGGCGCCACCGGCGAACGCTTCTGGCATAAGATGACGCACAAGCTGATGCGGATATTGCTGGTAGAAGACGAGCCGGACCTGGCCAGCCCGCTGGTGACCTTGCTGAAGCGGGAACTCTACGACGTCAAACATGTGGAAACGAGGAGCCTCGCTTTGGAGGCGAGCTTCACCGGCCATTTCGACCTCGCCGTCCTCGACGTGATGCTCCCCGACGGACCGCATGCCGGGTTCGAACTCGCCGAGTCGCTTCGGGCAGGCGACTTCGAGGGCCGGATACTGTTCCTCACGGCCCGGGATTCCGTCGACGACAGGATAAGGGGGTTGGATTCGGGCGGGGACGACTACCTCGTGAAACCGTTCAGCCTGAGGGAGTTCGCAGCACGGGTGAGAACACTGCTGCGTCGCGACGCCGGTACGAGAGCGGCGCTATTCGAGCGGGGGTCACTGAAGGTCGATCTCGGCTCTCGCCGCGTCTTCTGGCAGGGTGAGGAGGTTTCACTCACGCAGCGAGAGTTCAGCATGATCGAACTGTTCGCCCTCTACCCCGGGCGTGTCTTCACGGTGGACGACCTCCGGCGTCGGTTCTTCCCCGAGGCGGCCTCCGGACAGCGAGTGGTGAGGGTCTACGTGAGTCAGTTGCGCCAGAAGCTGGGCGAAGCCGTACTCACGACCGTCTCGGGCGGCTACCGGCTGGATGGCGAATGAGTTTCCGAGTTGCTCTCTTCCTGAGCATCGCCATCGCGGTCATAAGCTCCGCGTTCATCGAAGCAGGTCTCGATTTCTTGGCCGATCGAGCGAGCGCTTTCGCCGAGTCACGTATCGACTCGGACCTCGAACGCTTCGGTGACGCCGTCGAGGCGCAGCTGGTCGCGGCCCTGGACAGCCCCGCACTGCCGGGCCACCTGGTCGTCGAGACCCCGCTGTCGAGGCGGGCGCACTACATGGTGTTCCACAATGACGCCCTCCTCTTCGACAGCTCACCAACCGCGAGCGAGGAGCAACTGATGAGGTGGCGGACGCAAGTGCGTTACCTGCGAGACGGGTATCGCGTCGAACTGGCGGTTGCGCCGCTGATCTTCGAAGGTTTCCTCACCAGCAGCCTGCTGACCGACGTCATCGACCTGCCGCTGTTCGTCGTCCTCAGCCTCGTCGCTGCCTGGTTGCTGGCCCGGATCGTGATGCGACCCGTGCGAGAGCTGACCGAAGCGAGCCAGAAGCTCACCGCCAAACAGTTCCCGGAGCCGATCACCGTTCCGACCGGGAACGACGAGCTGAGCAGGATGGCGCGCAGCTTCAACGCGATGACCACCCAGGTACACGGTTTCATCGAACGCGAGCGAACGTTCACGCGCTACGCCTCGCACGAGCTACGCACTCCGCTGAGCGCTCTCAAGGCCCAGCTGGAGAGCGTGCGCATCGGCTTGGCGGCGCCCACGGAGGTGTGGCCCGCGCTCGAGCGGAACGTCCAGCGGATGGAGGATCTGCTGGCAGCCCTGCTCATCCTGGCCCGCTCAACCGAGTACGAGAGCGAGGGGGGCGAGCTCCTCCCCCTGCTCGAGGACGTCGTCGCCGGGCTGCCCGTAGAATGCCGCGAAAGGGTCGTGCTCCGGCCCCAAGGAGCGAAACTGCCGCTCGTGACCGACCGGCGCCTGGCCGGGCAGGCGGTGCGCAACCTGCTCGAGAACGCTCTCCGCTACAGCGACGGTCGGGTGATTCTCGACGCCACACTGGCAGGGCACGAGGTGAAGATCGCCGTTCGAGACGAGGGCGCCGGAGTGGCCGAGACAGCCTTGGAGCGCCTCAGGGAACCGTTCTTCCGCGCAACCGAGGCGGCTCACGGCCTTGGCCTTGGGCTCTCGCTCGTTGACAGCATCGCCCGTTCACTGGGTGGGCGCCTCGAACTGCGCAACACCGAACCCGGCTTCGAGGCCGCCGTCACCCTCCCCGTCCCAATAGCAGGTGAGGGAGGGTGACTGGCCTTCCGAGAGGGCCCTCAGCCTCCGAACAGTTGGGTTATCTCCTCGAGCCCCTGTTGTAGCTGCCTGCATAGCTCGAGCGGATCGCCCGTCGGCTCCTCGGCCTCCTCCACCGGCCGCTCCTCCTCATCGACCTCATCCCGGCCCTCGCCGGCTTCCTCGTCCTCCTCCTCGCCGCCCCCGGTGATGCCGTCGAGCGCGCTCTCGACCCGTTCGTGCGCCTCGGCCGCCAGCATCCCTACCGTTCCGGAGATCGACTCGTAGGCGTCCTGCACGGCGAGGGTGAGTTCCATCGCCAGGCCGTCGTTACCCTCCTCGAATGCGCTGCAAGCGGACGACGCCTGTCCTGCCCCCTTGGCCGCGACCCGCCCCAGTTCCCGTTCCGGGTAGAGGTTCGAGTCGGTGATCCCCTCGAGAAGGCTGGTTATCCGGTGCGCCGGTTCCTCCCCCGCCTCCGGATCGCCGCTCAGGTCCTCCGGCGGGATAGGCCCGGGATAGAGCTCGTCGAGCTCGAAGAGCGCCTCGTCCACCTCGTCGGACCGCCCGGCGACCTCCGGTTCCAGCTCGGCCCAGGCCTCCTTCACCTGCTGCAGCGCCCCCCAGCCCAGCGTGTACTCCCAGCGTTCGCCGGCCACTGCTTCTTCGTACCCTTCGGCAACGCCAGGTTCACCGAGTAGCAGTCGGGAGATGACGGCTGCCTTCACTCCGTTGCGCTCCGCGCCCTCGGGCCCGATCAGTCGCTGTCGGGCCTCCACCGCGAGGTCCGCCACCCGTTGAGCCACAGGCCGCAAGGCTTCGGTATCCCCCGCTTCGGACAACTCCGCCAGTTCGACCAGAGCGGCCTCGAGATCCCGGAGCAGTTGCGGCGCGGCCTCCTCCAGGCTCCCCGCGATGCGCGGCAGATCCTCTTCGAGCATTCTCCGGGCCTGCTCTGCCATCTCCTCCGGAAGTTCGCCGGTGGCAGCCACGGCGTCTAGGGCGGCTACTCTGGCCTCCACCAGATTGGTGACGTGCCCGTACCTGATCAGTTCGGCGGCATCGAAGTAGGGCTCGTTCGCGTACTGAGCGTGAACGACGCATGGAATGGCGAGCAGAAGGCACAGAACGAGCTTTCGGATCGGTCGCACGTCAATCCCCCTGCTCGGGCGCTATGCCGATGGAGGCCGAGTGGGCGCCACGTCCGACGCTGATGTTGTCGATGACTTCGAGCGTTTCCGTATCGATCACCGACACGCTGTCCGAGAGCCCATTGGCCGTGTAGAGACGGCTACCGTCGGGGGTTATGGCGATCCCCCAGGGGCGCCGGCCCATCCGCTCGCGGACCACATCCGTAACCTCCCGGGATCCGGTATCGATCACGTACACGGCGTTGGTGCCTCCGCCGGCAACGTAGAGGGTGGCGCCGTCAGGGGAGAGAGCCATCTCGACCGGTCGTGAGTCGAGGCCCAGGGAGATCGTGTCTATCACGCTGTGGGTGGAGGTGTCCACCACGGAAACGGTGCCGCCGATCTCGGCAGAGACGTAAGCGAGCGAGCCATCGTGAGAGAAGAGAACGACTCTCGGTCGGTTCCCTACCAGGAAATGCTTGACCAGCTTCATCTCCTGAGTATCGAAAACGCTGACCGTGTGACTGACCTCGCCGGTAACGTAGACGTAACGCCCGTCGGGGCTGACGTCGACCCCTTCCGATTCGATTCCCGTCTGGAAGATGGCGATCGTCTCCCCCGTTTCGAGGTCTATCCCCATCCCTTGAGCCCTCGCCTCGAGCGCGGCCCACACCTGGGTTCCGTCGGGGCTTATTGCCAATCTCTCGGGGTTGCCGCCGGCTTCGTACTCGGCTATGACTTCGTTCGTCGCTACATCGATCGCGACGATCTTGTCCTCCGGGGCCTCCAGCTCAGGGTTGAAGTCGCTGAGGGCGACGTAGATCGTCGCACCGTCGGGACTGACCGCCAAGCCGCGGGGTCGCACCTCGCCAGGACGGCCGGTCACCGTGATCTCGTCGATCACCTCCCCGGTCCCGGCGTCGATGACCGAGATGCTGGCGCCGTATTCGTGGGAGATGTAAACCCGGACATCGCCTTCTTCAGCTAGCTCACCCTCCTGGGCGAGGCCCATGGAGAGCGAGACAGCGACGAGTGCCGCTGTCAGGGTCCGGAAGATCGGTACGGGGTGGCCAAAAATCTTACGCGTCATGAAACGAGAGTATCTCGCTCAGGTAAGTGACTGGTAAGTGAACGTGAAGGCGGTAGACAACGAAGCGGAGCCGCTACGACTCCGCTTCCGTTTCTGATGGTGCGCCTGTGAGGATTCGAACCCCAGACCTGCTGATCCGTAGTCAGCCGCTCTATCCAACTGAGCTACAGGCGCTCGATCGTGCCGCCGTGCGTGCCTGGCGGTGTGGCGGAGAGGGAGGGATTCGAACCCTCGATAGAGGTTTTGCCCCTATACTCCCTTAGCAGGGGAGCGCCTTCAGCCGCTCGGCCACCTCTCCCGGCATTCGATGCCGACCGTCATCTGGCGGAGGGTGAGGGATTCGAACCCCCGATAGGGTGAAACCCTATTGCGGTTTTCAAGACCGCCGCTTTCAACCACTCAGCCAACCCTCCGGTCAGCACACACCAGCCCTCGGGCCTTCCGGTCAGCGTCGGCAAGTATACATACCCCGCTGAAAGGGTGTCAATGCGAAGGGTGACGGCCAGGAATGCGCTCAGGAGGCTGATCGGCGGCCCATCTCGCCTGGCTCCATAGTCCACGCAGAGCAGCAACTTCCCTGCTCGTGAGCGACGCCCGATCGAGCATCATCCTGAACATGTGCTCGACGCTCCCGGCCTTCAGTTCGTCGGTGTAGCCGATGTAGAGGAGCGTGTCCACCAACTGCTCGATCATCGGTTCGAATTCGTCGCGGGGCGCCCTTCTCGCCTGCGGACCCTCGTTCTCGGCTGGCGCGTCCCGCACGAACCACTCGTATGCCAGCAGGTTTACGGCCTGGGCCAGGTTGAGCGAAGAGTACTCGGCAGTCGGGATCCTCACGACCAACTGGCAAAGGTCGAGAGTGTCGTTGTCGAGCCCAGTGTCCTCGGGACCGAACAGCACGGCGCCGCCACTGATCGGAAGCAGGCTCACGCCTAACCTGGGAGCCATCACTCTGTACGAGTCCGACGCCCTTTCACGAGCAGTAGTGCCCAGCACGAAAGTGCAGCCGTTCAGCGCCTCCCGGCTCTCACGAACTATCCGCGCCTTGTCCAGTACATCGCTGGCATGCGAAGCCAGAGCGTACGCCTGACGGTCGAGGCGGCAACGCGGCGAGACGAGCACCAGCTCATCGAGCCCGAAGTTCTTCATCGCTCGAGCAACGCTGCCGACGTTGCCGCTGTGCTTCGTCGAAACGAGGACGATCCGGAGGCTCACCGGAGCAGGATAGCAGGGCGCATCAAGGAAACGGCGGCCCGCTGGGCCGCCTCGTCGAGTCGTTCTCTACCAGCGCTACTACGCCTGGGCGTTCTGGATCCGCTTGGCCAGCCGCGACTTCTTGCGTGCGGCGTTGTTCTTGTGAAGGGTCGAACCCTTGGCTGCCTTGTCGATGAGGCTCTGGGCGACCTTCTGGTACTTGGCCGCTCCCTCGGCGTCACCGGCCTCAGCCGCGGCGATAGCCTTCTTCGAGAAGGTACGGATCATGCTCTTCTTGGCGCGGTTCGCCAACCGGGCCCTCTCGGACTGCCGGTGGTACTTCATCGCAGACGGATTCCTTGCCATTCTTCTCCTTCGGCTCAACTCCAGGGTGGCTGGGGCGGACCCGCCCCTCGAGGCTCTTAGCCCGAGAATCGTAGCACAGGTACCATGGTGGTGCAACGAAGAGGGGAACGCGAACGGCACGCGCCGGGAGTATGGTCTGCCGCCCAGAGTCGCAGGCCTGAGGGGAATAGCCTTCCCCTATGGGGCGGATAGGAACTCTCACGATCATGGATGAGAACGGACGGGAGAAGAGTCTCGCCTGCGAGGGGGGACTCGATAGTCATCCGAACACCGAGGGCGGCCTCGTGATCGAGGGCTTGCTCAACGTGGATGGCGCGGCGCTCGAGGAGGCCCGCGAGGTACTCGAGCGGGCCCGTGGAGTAGATCAGCCGATGGCGCGCTTCACCGGGGAGGTCTACACCGTTGACCGGCGCGACACTCGCCGGGTGGAGAACGTACCGGTGCGGATCGAAGCGGTCGACGAGACCGGGAACGTGCGAGTGGAGTCGGACGGGGTCGTCTCGGCGTAGAGAGGAAACGACCGAGGTCTGCGTGGACAGGCAGCCACCGAGGTCTGCGTGAGGCCGGGAGCGACCTGGGTTGGCGTGTTCCGGAAGAGGGAGTGACCTGGGTTGGCTTGCCGACGCCAGAGAAGCAGGAATCGGACCCGCCCCCGTGGGTCCGATTCCTGAACTGGAAGGTGCTACCTTCCCCCGGCGGTTCCCGCTGCCCCCGTGAACAGAGTCTAGACGGGACTAGTGACACTGTATAGATACACTGGTATTGGTCGGCCTGTGACAGTAGGAGGAAGCGGTAGTTGACCCCAGCGGCAGTTGAGATCGAGGTTGGCCAACCGGGCGACCCACAGACGATCAGCTCTCACGGCGATACACCGCGACCTGCCAGATGCCCAACCTGCTGTGGAAGACGCGCACTAGCCCGGTCCCGGCGACCAGACGTTCCACCTCTGCTTCTCGATGAACGAATGCGCGGTAGCCGGTTCCGGTCAAGGCGATCAGGGCGTTGGCCAGCCGCGAGCCGAGACGGGTGACCAGGTTGTCCCTCGGGTAGACGAGTCCGTACAGCTTGGTCGCGCGTGAGGCCGAAGAGTCGATGAGTGCCGCTACATCGTGGTAGCAGCAGATCACCCGGTCGAGAGTTACGACCTCCGCCGGCGACTCGTCCTCGGCCAGTTCAGTGAAATCGCCGAACCTGAACGACATCCGCTCGCGCAGCCCCTGCCTCTCTGCCTCCTCCTCGGCGACGATCAGATAGGCGCGCGAGGCGTCGACCAGTCGAGCGGCCACGGCCCCGGCTTCCAGCAGGGCCAGTGCGATCGCGCCCACTCCCCCGCCGATGTCGATCACCTCGGCGCCGTCGACCCCCTCGTCCACTAGGGCGCGGATGAGCATCACGGTCGTGCGTCTGGGGCCCCCGCGCCGGTAACGCCGCAGGTCGTTCCGCGCGGCCCGCTGACCGAACACCCTCTCGAGACCAGCGCACTGTCTGCAGCTCAAGGGGGGGGCGACCCTCCCCGTCACGACGGCACCCCGGCCGCGGCCAGGAGCTTAGCCAGGCCGCCATCGAACCCCGGCAGCAGCGGCCACTCTTCGGGGAACGGCTGACCGGCAGTCACGTCGTTGGGTACGACCACGACGGCGAGGCCTGCGGCCACGGCCGCTGTGGCGCCATTGAGGGAGTCCTCCACCGCCAGGGCCTCTGCTGGCCTCACGCCAAGGAGACCGACCGCCAGCGAGTAGAGTTCCGGATTCGGCTTGACACGCGCCACATCGTCTCTGGTAGCCATCGCCCGGAAGTGCTTGCGCAGGCCGTGCCTTCCCAACCACTTCTCCACCCACTCCCGGTCGCTGCTGGTGGCCACGGCCAGGAGGTAACCCGCCTCTCGCGCCTCGTCCAGCACCTGCCTGACGCCCGGGCGAAGGTCCTGCCGGGCGATGTCCGAGGCGACCTCCTCGCTCAGCCGCTGAGCTATCCGCTCCCGGTCCTCACGGACGGCCGGCGGCAAACCGTGCCACGGATCGAATCCGCCCCAGGTACCTATTCCCTGTTGCCACTCGCCCAGGTCGAGAGTCAACCCGTGCTCCCCGTAAAGGGCCTGCCAGCGGAGGAACTCGGCCTTCTCGGTATCGAGGATGGTGCCGTCGAAATCGAAGACGAGTGCGCGAAGCATCCATCCAACTCTAGCGGAAGCAGGTCGGGTCCTGAATGGGGTAGTTCGGTCCGGTCAGTCCGCGGGAGGCGCCTCGGCCGAGCGGATCGACCTGCTTAGCGGCAGTTCCGGTATCTGCGTGGTCACCAGCCAGCCAGCGGCGACGATGAACAGACAGATGAAGTAGACCTTGCGGATGGCTTCGGCGAAGGCGGCTTCGATCACGGGCTGGAGCTGCGCCGGGATGCCGCCCTCGGGCAGGAGGCCGGCCTCTGCCGAGATGTTGCTGGCCATCGCGGCATCGGGGCCCATGGTGGCGTCGGGGCCCACGGCCGCGCCGAGCGAAGTGGCCAGGCTTGTGGCGAGCACCGTGCCTAGCACCGCAGTGCCGATTGCTCCACCGATCTGCCTGAAGAACTGGCTGGCGCTCGTCGCCTGGCCCAGTTTCCGAACGTCGACCGCGTTCTGGATCGCCAGCGTGTATAGCGGCATGGAGGGGCCCACGCCAAGACCGGCGATCACCATGTAGACCGTCACCCTCAGGTAGCTGATATCCGGTCCCATGTTGGAGAGGAGCAGGACGCCCACGAAGAGGATCGCGCCACCCAACAGCATCCAGAATCGGTAGTGTCCGTAGCGGGAAACGAGTTGGCCCGAAACCACCGACCCGAAGACGAGGCCGAGCGTCAGCGGCACCATGCTCAGCCCGGCTCCGGTAGCCGAGACGCCGACCACGTTCACGAGGAACAGCGGCAGGAACGCCACCGTGCTCAGGAAAGCCGCGCCCAGGAAGAAGCCACCGATATTGGCAGTAGTGAACACCTTGTTCCGGAAAAGGCCCAGGTCGAGGAGCGGGTTGCTGGCCCGGAGCGAGCGCAGCACGAAGAGCGCCAGCAGCACGAGCGCAGCCGACAGTAACCCCAGAGTGAGCGGTGAGCCCCAGCCGTAGCGCGTCTTGTCGAGCTGAAGGCCTAGTATCAAGGGGATGAGTCCGGCAACGAGAAGTGCCGTCGCCAGGTAGTCGAGGCGACCCTTCCGACCGGAGGGTCGCAGGGGCGGCATGCGGGTGATGATGAACCAGAGAGCGACGGCGCCGAACGGCACGTTGACGTAAAAGACCCAGCGCCACCCCGCCACGCCGGGCACGATCCCGCCGCCGTAGTCGGTGAGGAATCCGCCGAGGAGCGGGCCCAGGACGCTGGATACCCCGAAGACGCCTCCCACCAGACCCTGGTACTTGCCCCTTTCGGCAGGCGGGAAGAGGTCGGCGATGATGATGAAGGCGAGGCCCATGAGGCCGGCGCCCCCGAGTCCCTGTATGGCCCGGAAGATGATCAGCTGGGTCATGCCGTCGCCCAGCAGCGGCAGCGTGCCGAACTCGCCGGCAAGCCCGCAGAGGAACGAACCGAACAGGAACACGGAGATGGCGGCGAGCTCGATCGCCTTCCGACTGTACATATCGGCCAGCTTGCCGTAGACCGGTACCAGGATCGTCGAAGCGACGAGGTAGGCGGTGATCACCCAGGCGTAGCGGCTTAGTCCGTCGAGATCCTCGGCTATCCGGGGCAACGCGGTGGCGACGATCGTCTGGTCGATGGCGCCCAGGAACATCGCCAGGAGGATGCCGATGAGTGTATAGACGCGGGTGCGGGAGTCGAGCTCACTCATCTGTTGCGACTTCGATTCGGGCGGATGGGACGACAGTGGAGAAGCGCACCCGGCAACATTATTGTTCGTGGGAAGCACCATCTGTCGCTCGCGCTACCCCGGCTTTAAATTGGAAAGGATGCAGCCAGAAGAGCTAGAGCACCCCGCGGGAGTACGCCAGCGCGACGGCGAGCTGGCCGAGGTCGCTCGCCTGTTCACCAAATTGGGCTTCATCGCCTTCGGCGGACCGGCGGCGCATATCGCGCTGATGCACGACGAAGCGGTGGTGCGTCGAAAGTGGCTGAGCGAGGAGGAGTTCCTCGACCTGCTGGGCGCCACGAACCTGATACCCGGGCCCAACTCGACGGAGATGACGATGCACCTGGGTCTGCGGCGGGCCGGTTGGAGGGGACTCGTTGTCGGTGGCGCCTGCTTCATCCTGCCGGCGATGGCCATAGTGCTGGCGTTCGCCTGGGCCTATGTTCGCTACGGCGACCTTCCACAGGTCCAGTGGCTTCTCTACGGGGTGACCCCGGTGATAATCGCGGTTGTCTTCCAGGCCCTGTGGGGGCTGGGGCGCAAGGCCGTGAAGAACCTCCCCCTGCTCCTCCTCGGATCGCTGGTTCTGATCCTCTACCTCCTCGGCGCCGGCGAGATACCTCTGCTCTTCGGAGCCGGCCTCGTCTACATGCTGTTCAGGAACCTCGGAAGGTCGGGCATCGCCGCGATCCCACCGCTCCCACTCATCCTGCTGGCCCAGAACGCGCAGCTGCCTGCGATGGCAAGGCCGAGCGGCCTCGCCACGCTCTTCCTGCTCTTCCTCAAGATCGGTTCGGTGCTCTACGGGAGTGGCTACGTGCTCCTCGCCTTCCTGCAGAACGACTTCGTCGATCGACTGGGATGGCTCACGAACGCCCAACTCATCGATGCCGTGGCCGTAGGCCAGTTCACCCCCGGGCCGGTGTTCACTACCGCTACCTTCATCGGCTACGTCACGGGCGGATGGGGCGGCGCCGTACTGGCGACGCTCGGCATCTTCCTGCCCGGCTTCGTATTCGTCGCTCTGGTGAATCCGGTCGTGCCGCGTCTACGTGAATCGACTTGGTTCGGAGCGTTGCTCGACGGCGTGAACGTCGCCGCTCTGGCGTTGATGGCAGCGGTCACGCTCGAGCTCGCCGGCGCCGCGGTGGTCGACCTCTTCACCGCCTTCCTCGCGCTCACTGCAGCCGTTCTGCTGCTTCGCTACAGGGTCAATTCAGTCTGGCTGGTCCTTGGCGGCGGACTCGCCGGCCTTCTGTTCCGCATCCTCCAGGCCTGACGCCGCACCTGGAGCGTCGAAAGCCGGCTCTCGCCCGAGGCTGAACCAGAACGTGCTACCTACGCCCGGTTCCGAGTCGACACCCAAGCTTCCGCCGTGTCGATGGACGATACGGCGCACTGTCGCCAACCCTATGCCGCTGCCTTCGAACTCGCTCCTGGGATGCAGGCGCTGGAACGGGGCGAAAAGGCGGGCTGCGTAGCGCATGTCGAAACCCACGCCATTGTCTCTGACGTAGAAGCGACGCTCACCCTCCTCGTCCGTGGCGCCGAACTCGATTTGCGCGACATCCTCCCTGGCGGTGAACTTCCAGGCGTTACCGAGCAGGTTCTCGAGGAGGGTGCCGAGCATGTCGGGGTCGCCCGTCACGACCATACCCTTGCCGATCACGATCTGCGCGTTGCGATTGGGTGAGTTGCGGCGAAGCCGATCGACAACCCTTTTCGCCAGGCGACTCAGGTCCACCTCGACCCATTTCATGTCTCGTCTGGAGAGCCGCGAGAGTTCGAGCAGGTTGTCGATCAGATCGCCGATGAGCTGAGCGCCCGAACGTATTCGGCGCAGGTAGCCCTTGCCGACCTCGTCGAGGATCTCCTCGTAGTCCTCTAGCAGGGCCTGACTGAAGCCGTCGAGACCGCGTAAGGGAGCACGCAGGTCGTGCGAGATGGAATATGTGAGCGACTCGAGTTCCGCCTCCTGGCTCCTCAACTCGCTGCCCAAGCGAAGCCGGTCGTTCACCTCCCTCTGCAGTTGGGCGCTGGCCTCGGCTAGTTCCTCCATCCCCTCCGAGACCCTCTGCTGCAGCACGGTATTGAGCGCGTTGACCAGCTCGT
Organism: Trueperaceae bacterium; assembly: GCA_036381595.1. NCBI lineage: Bacteria > Thermotogati > Deinococcota > Deinococci > Trueperales > Trueperaceae > Trueperaceae bacterium. Next base: position 35,774 of record DASVCN010000026.1, read on the forward strand.
GCTCCTCGCGCAACTCCTTGACCAGCCGTTCGCGCCCGACCTCCAGCTTCTTCTTGTCGGTCTCATCGCGGATCACCTTTGCGTAGCCGATGTGTACCCCGGCAGGGGTGAAGAGCGCGGTCATCACCCCATTGGCCCAGAAGCGGCTGCCGTCCTTGCGAAGGTGCCAGCGGACGTCGGCCGTTTCGCCCTCTCGCGCAGCGCGCTCGAACTCCTTGAGGGGCGCATGCTTGGCCCGGTCCTCCTCGGTGAATATGATGGCGCTCTTCTGGCCCACCCACTCGTTGACGGCATAACCCAACAGCTTCTCGACGCCAGGGTTCCAGCTGAGGATCGTGCCGCTCAGGTCGAGCCCGAACATCGCGAACTCGCTGGTGTTCTCCACGAGGAGGTCGTTCAGGTGGAATCCTTCGAGTATCACCTGTTCGTCCTCGCGCCTGCGCATCCGTTGACTCTTGCACAAGGTGCGGTAAGGGTTTGTTGCAACAGGTACGTTAGAACACCTGTCTAGCAAGAGGAGGACGCCACCTTCGACAGCGATTGGATAACTCGCTGAGCGACGACGCAGCGCTTGCAGACCGAAGCTTGACGGCTCCCTCGCGGCGGACTATCCTCGATTTAGGCATGGCTAATACTAAGGCTGGCAAGAAAGAGGACGGTAGCGCTCCAACAGGCGGTGTGCCGACGATGTCGGCCGACAACGGACGTCGCGCTCTGCTGAGGAATGGTCTGCTCGGGGGCGCTGCTTTCCTGGTTAGCCAGATCACGAGGCCATTCGTGGAGGCGTATGCCCAGGCCCCGGAACTGGACCGGCCGGGTCACGAGCACGTCGAGGCGCACGGCGGCATGACGACGGTGGGAACGGTCGATCATGCGCGCAACGGGTTCGACCCGAGCGTCATCCTCACCGACTGGGATACCGGGCGGTCGGGCGAAACAAGCGACGGCAAGCGGCTCCGCGAGTTCACGCTCACCGCCATCGACAAGGAGATAGAGATCGCTCCCGGCCTCTTCTTCCCCGCCTGGACATACAACGGCAGAGTTCCTGGCCCCACGATCAGGGTCACCGAGGGGGACCGGGTGAGGATCCACTTCGTCAATGGAGGTTCTCACCCCCACACCATCCACTTCCACGGCATCCACTCTGCCGAAATGGACGGGGTGCCCAACTTCGGTCGCGGGATGATAAACCCGGGCGAAGGGTTTACCTACGAGTTCGATGCGTTCCCCTTCGGCTCGCACCTCTACCACTGCCACGCCATCCCGCTCAAACGCCACATCCACAAGGGGCTCTACGGGTCATTCATAGTCGATCCCGATCCGGCACTCCACCCGGAACATAAGGAGGCAGCCATGTCGCGGCTGCTCGGAGCGCCGGAGAACGACCGTTGGCAGGAGCTGGTGATGGTGATGAACGGTTTCGACACCAACTTCGACGACGAGAACGAAGTCTACGCGGCCAACACCATCGCTCACGCCTACATGAAGCGACCCATCCACATCGAGCGGGACCGCCCCGTTCGCATCTACCTGAGCAACATGGTCGAGTTCGACCTCGTCAACTCGTTCCATCTGCACGCCAACTTCTTCGACTACTACGACCATGGGACGACACTCACGCCCACCCACCGCACTATCGACACCGTCATGCAGTGTCAGGCCCAGCGTGGGATCCTCGAGTTCTCCTTCGAGGGATTCGAGCCGGGTCAGTACATGTTCCACGCTCACCAGTCGGAGTTCGCGGAGCTCGGCTGGATGAGCCTCTTCGAGGTCGTCGCCTGATGACCAGGGCGGCCCAGGGAACGGCCGGGCCATGAGCGAGCGGTCGCTCGGTATGCCCACGAGAGCCAGGTGGCTCCTCGCCGTTCTGCCCCTGGGTCTGGTTGTCGGACTCGTCTGGTTCTACCTGGCCACCGACCCCTTGGAGCCACTCGGCGCGTCGGCCCCGCCTGTAGAAGAGCTCACGGTGGAACGATCCGTCATCGACGATCGGGGCTTCCACCTACATGTCCGTGCAGACGGGTCAGAGCCGATGCGGATCGCCCAGGTCCAGGTCGATGGCGCCTACTGGGAGTTCGACCTGGAACCGGCCGGGGCGCTGGCCAGGCTGGAGAGCGCCTGGGTGCACATCCCTTACCCATGGGTCGAGGGCGAAACGCATCTCGTCAGTTTGGTGACTGGCAGCGGACTGATATTCGAACACGAGATACCGGTCGCTATCGCGACGCCCACCTTCACCCTGTCGCGCCTGCTGGCGTTCGCCCTGCTTGGCCTCTACGTCGGCGTGGTTCCCGTTTCGCTCGGCTTGCTCTTCTATCCCTACCTGAAGACGCTCGGGGCTCGCGGCCTCCAGTTCCTGCTCGCGCTCACCATCGGCCTCCTAGCCTTCCTCCTGGTCGACACGCTCCAGGAGGGCCTCGAACTGGCCGCCGCCGCCGCGGCAGCGTTCCAGGCGCAGGCGGTAGTCTGGCTCGCCGCCGCGCTCACGTTCCTGGGCCTCCTCGTCGCAGGTCGACGCTCCGGCCAACCGCGAGGTGCCGCTCTGGCCTACTTCCTGGCCCTGGGCATCGGGCTCCACAATCTCGGCGAGGGCCTGGCGATCGGCGCGGCCTTCGCGGTGGGCGAGGTCGCCCTCGGCTCCTTCCTGGTGATCGGCTTCACGCTGCACAACATCACAGAAGGAATCGGCATCGCGGCTCCACTGACCCAGCGCCGATCCGCCTTCTGGACCTTCGTCGGCCTGGCCGCTCTGGCGGGGCTGCCGGCCGTGCTGGGTACATGGTTCGGAGCGTTCGCCTACGCTCCGCAGTGGGCGGCCCTGTTCCTCGGCATCGGCGCCGGGGCGATCCTGCAGGTGATCGTCGAAGTTGCAGCCTACCTGAGCAGCCTGGCCAGCCAGGACGAGCGCGCAGGTAACTGGTGGTCGTTTACCAACCTGGCGGGTGTCGCAACCGGCATCGTCGTTATGTACCTGACCGCCTTCCTGGTAAGTGTCTGACTGCAGTCAGCGCCCGTAGTCTGATCTCATCCTCGTCGGGGTACCGGCTCATGTCACGGAACAAGCAGAACCGGAGGGAGATCCTCCCTGTCCATCCACG